>JAYTXY010000060.1:0-6454 GCA_043742705.1 Bacteroidota bacterium | reverse complement strand
GTTGTTTATTGGATTGATATTTTCTCCAGGAAACGCTATCGGGACATAATTTGTGACAGTATTAATTTTTGCATCGATCAAAAGGGGCTTGAAGTATTTTCTTATGTAATTATGAGTAATCATATTCATTTGGTTGCCAGGTCGAATAGAGAAAACCTTAGCGATGTTTTACGTGATTTTAAACGTCATACAAGTCATGAGATTATTAAAAGCATCATGAGTGAACCGGAAAGCCGCCGAAAATGGATGCTGAAATTATTTGCTCATGCTGCCTCACTGCATAAACGGAATCACAATTTTCAGCTGTGGACACATGAAAATCATGCGGAGGAAATTTTCAGTCCGGCATTTACTCTTCAAAGAATAAACAGCATTCACCAGAATCCTGTACGAGCCGGTATTGTCGAGAATGCTGAAGACTATTTATATAGCAGTGCTCGTGATTATGCAGGAATGAAAGGTTTGGTGAAAGTTGATGTTCTGAATTTGCATTTGATAGGGAGTTAGAATTACCTTGTGGTAACTTACGAAGCGTAGCAAGCCCGCACACCAGCATCGCTTATATGCTACCTTTAGCGGGGATGAAACAGAAAATTTGCTAACAGATGAAATTGCAATCGAAATCATTAAGAAACTGAAAGACGAAGTTAATGGTAACGTGAATCGGTCTGTTGTTGATGTATTAAATGATTTTTAGAAATAGTTGTTTTGAAAAGTAGAAGTCTTATCATAGGAGTATTATTTATTCTGCTATCTCAAATGGTATTATCCTGTCAACGCTCAAAGAGTGGAATAGTTGGGGAATATTATAGTGAGGAATACAACTCTTTAGAACGCGGTTACTTTTATTTTAGCAAAATTAGATCCGTAGCCGGTTCATCACTCTTAATTAATGAGGACTCCTCATTTGTAAATAACAATTGTGGGAATGTCATCAAAGGTTATTGGAAGATTGATGGTGATTTCCTTCTTCTTTATTGTACATCGAACCTTTACTTGACTGATAGCTTAAATAAAGCAATGAGACCATTGAAATGTGGGAGCGTTCCAAGCAAGTATAA
Source organism: Bacteroidota bacterium (assembly GCA_043742705.1). Taxonomy (GTDB): domain Bacteria; phylum Bacteroidota; class Bacteroidia; order AKYH767-A; family 2013-40CM-41-45; genus JAPLDA01. The sequence continues at coordinate 5,393 of JAYTXY010000060.1, read as the reverse complement.
AGTTGAGAGTGATAGATTAAAGAGTGAATTCTACTTAGATGGACACAAAATGTATGACAATCTTATTAAGAAAAAGGATTGACTAATAATTCACGGTTTGATAATTAAAGGGATTCTTCTCTGCTCAGCTTAGCATACACGCGCTGACTGTGCGAAGGGTTGCTACGCTTCCATCCTGACAATTGATCGCTTCGCACGTTTTACCAGGTTGGAGCTTTCATTTTGTTCAGCGCGGTAATTTTTTCACTCTTTCACTTCCAACGGAAAGTAGCAAGCAAATGATCAATGTCGCTGCTGATGAAATTCAACACAGGAGCAATGGAATCAGGATTCGGAACAGCATAAAAATAAAGTGAAGCACGAAGAAAATGACTGGAACTATCAGTGATAAAAAACTGTATTGGTGATGCAGCACTTCCTTTTACATCGTAACGCGTTCCGTAAACTTTGTTCGCAGGTACATTGATGGCTTGCTCCTCAATTCCTGATGCTCTCGGAATATGTTTGAGTGCAAGTGTGCGACCGTCTTCCATGTATTGCCTTAAATTATTTTTCACATCCTTATAGCTGATGTAAAGTGTTCCTTTGAATTGCGGAAAACTTACATCCATCCAGCATGGTTCTGCATGCTCGTCCGTATCGCGTACTATCTGTGAGTAGGAAGGAATGTCAAATGTAAACGGGCAATCTGCAGGATTGAACACTTGATATTCTTTCTGAGGTAAGGCAATTCTGAAATATCCTTTTGGTTTGGGTGTAAATTCCTGATCACAGGAAGTAAGAAGAAAAGAAGAGAGAAAAAAGAAAAGGGTGATCAGCAATATGTCTCCGTTTCCTGTATCATTCCGGGAAGTTTCATCAGACTCTTCATTCTTTTCAGGCAAAGAAATCTTCACACGTTTAATCCTTCTTCGGTCTGCTGACTCAATACTGAATGAAATGTCTTTGAATTTTATCACTTCAAACTTGTAAGGAATACTTCCTCTTAATTCGAGGATAAGTCCCGCAAGTGAATCCACTCCTTCATTTCCGATGTCAAAAATCTTTCTGTCAACTTCCATCACGCGGCAAACATCATTCAGCAAAGCTTTTCCTTCAAAAACGTAATTGAAATCATCGAGCTTGGAATAGAACAATTCATCATCATCAAACTCATCGTTGATCTCTCCGACTATTTCTTCTAAAATATCTTCCAGTGTTACGATTCCTGATGATCCGCCATATTCATCGACAACAATGGCAATATGATTTTTCTTTTCCTGGAATTCCTGCAACAGGTCGTTGATCTTTTTACTTTCAGGAACAAAGTAGGCAGGGCGCAGCAGTTTCTGCCAGTCAAAATTTTCGTCTTGCTGTTGATCGAGATAGGGAAGCAGGTCTTTGATGTAAAGTATTCCGACAATGCTGTCGAATGTTTTATCGTAAACCGGAATACGTGAATAACGATGTTCAACAATCAGTGGAAACAATTCAGGAAATTTCATCTCGCGGTCAAGTGCGATCACATCCATTCGTTGTTTCATGATTTGTTTCACATCAATGTTTCCAAACTTTGCAATCCCTTTCAGAATTTTTCTTTCTTCTTCCGGAGTGTTTTTGTCAGTGGTGATGTCAATTGCATGTGTCAGTTCATCCACGGTTACATCGTATCCTTTCTGATGAATACGCTTGTCTACAAATGCAGTAGATAACACGAGCAACGCACTGAATGGGCGCAGGAGTTTGTCAAGGATAAAAACAGGGAATACACTTTTGTGAGCAGTGCGAAGTGCATTTTGAGTGGCGTACACTTTTGGGAGTACTTCACAGAAGACAACAATGACAAACGTGACAGCAACAACCTGAATGATAAATCCTGCTACTTCATGCCCGGTGAAAACAAATACCTGGGAAATGATAACGGACGAAAAGACAATGATGGCGATGTTCACAAGGTTGATCAGGATGAGCAACGTTGCAAGCAATCGCTTCGGAGTGTTGAGCAACTGATACACCAGCTTTCCGGAAGTACTTTTTGAATTTTTTAAATGCGAAAGCTGCGGAGGCGTGATGGCGAAAAAAGCAGTCTCGGCTCCTGAAATATATCCTGATGCAAAAAGCAGGGTGATCAATAAAATCAATTCAAGTATAAAACTAACGTCAACTGTAAAACCGGGATTTATGATTCCGGTTGATGACTGGAGAAAAACGGTGAGTAGTATGTGGCTGTAACTCGAGGGGTCCAAGGGAATTAGTTGATTGACTTTAGAAACCGAATGTTACTAAAAGCAGAAGGCAAAGCTATAAAAACTTTGCCTTCTCTTTTGGATGAATAAATTTATCAGAACGGCAGGTCGTCAGCCGGTTCGGCAGAAGCTGCCGGAAGCGGTGTTTCAATCGGCCTGGATTCAATGCGCATGGCATTGTCATCCTTTTTGCCTCCGAGCATCGTCATGCTGTCAGCGACAATATCCGTGTAATACTTTTTGTTATCACCGTCACCGTGCGTACGATTGCGGATCTTGCCTTCCACATAAAGAAGCTGACCTTTCTTTACATACTTCTCGACAATTTCAGCCAACCCGCGCCACATTACAACGTTGTGCCATTCGGTCTGTTCAACTTTGTTGCCTTCTTTGTTTTTGTACGTTTCAGATGTTGCCAGTGAAAATTTCGCGACTGCAACTCCACCTTCGAGGTAACGCACTTCTGGGTCTTTGCCCACGTGACCGACTAAGATCACTTTGTTAATTCCACTCATGATTAAATTGGTTTTAAAGGTTAATAAAAAATATTAAATTGTAGATCAAAGGTAAAAAAAGATTTTAATTCCCAAAGCAGGTCGTGATTTAATTTGATATTTATTCTACGAATTACGAATCAATTCGAATTTACGAATGGGCTTTGATTCGTACATTCGTACAAATTCGTAATTCGTAGATAATTATTGTGCAATAGTCAAGTGTAAGTACTACTTCAGAAACTACTTCAGCCCGTCTTTGAGAAAATTTTCAATCAGTTTTGGAACGGCATATTTTTGTAAATCGCCTTTTTTAACAAGCTTAAAATTACTTTCCTCCGCGAAAGTTTGTTTTATGGGAACATTCACTTCGTAAAAACGCGCATGAATGGTTTGGTGACTCAGCAAGTGTTTGTACTCGCTACTCACCGAAGTAATCGTGATTTTTGATTTCCCGAAAATGTTTCTCCATTCATCACTCGCGATTAAATTCTTCTCATTTATTTTCTTCGAAGACTCTATCAGCGGAAAATCATATAGATTTTTCCAGATGTCATTGCCATTTCGTTTGTGTAGCAACAGTTTTTCATTTTGATGAATGACGAGATAATTGAAATGTCGTTTTCTAACAGATGTCTTCTTATTCTTCACTGGCAGTTGATCTACTCTTTTTTCAGAAAGCGCTACGCAACCGTTATTCAATGGACAAGCTAAACAATCTGGATTCTGAGGTTTGCACTGCCGCGATCCGAATTCCATAATGGCTTGGTTGAAATCCTGTGGGGGATGGTTCTCCATCAAATCTCCCGCAAGCTGATAGAATTCCTTTTTTGCTTTGGAGGAATCAATCGGAGTGTCAATTCCGAAAAAACGACTTAGTAGACGAAAGACGTTCCCATCCACAACAGGAAATTTTTTGTTGAATGCAAAGGAAAGGATGGCTGCGGTAGTGTATTCACCGATACCTTTCAACGATCGAACTTCCTCATATTCAGATGGAAATTTTCCCCCGTATTTTTTTGCCACCTCTTTAGCCGTATGGTGAAGATTTCGGGCGCGGGAATAATAGCCGAGTCCTTGCCACAGTTTCAATACATCATCTTCTTTTGCTGAGGCAAGTTTATTAATATCAGGATATTGATGCACAAAACGGTGATAATAAGCCATTCCCTGGTCAACACGAGTTTGCTGTAAGATGATCTCAGACAGCCAGATACGGTACGGATCTTTCGTCTTCCGCCATGGAAGATCCCGCTTGTTTTTATGATACCAACCAAGTATGACCGATCCGAAGTTCATAAAGCAAAGTTGAGCATTTTTCATTCAGGAACTGATACTGACTGACTTATCAACACATGTTAATAACTTCTTGACTTGAGTCTCAAATAGTTTAACTTTGCCATGTCATTCCATGATTTATCGTTAATCCCTAAAACATTGACAAAAAGTATGTCTGTCAAGCTTAAAAGCTTTTCTCAAGGTGCATGGACTGAAGGTTCAGGTTCAGGCATTGCTATTTACCATGCCGTTACAGGTGATCAGCTTTTCTCAGCAACCAGCGAAGGCATTGATTTTAAAGGTATGCTGGACTATGCACGCAAAGTTGGAGGAACAAAACTTCGCAAAATGACTTTTCATGAACGTGCGCGAATGCTGAAAGCGTTGGCTTTGCATCTCAATGAAAAGAAAAAAGAATTTTATGCACTAAGTGCTGCAACAGGCGCTACCAAAGCAGATTCCTGGATAGATATTGACGGTGGAATCGGAAATCTTTTTGTGTATGCAAGCAAAGGAAGACGCGAACTTCCTGATGAAACGTTTTACGTAGACGGCAACATGGAAATGATTTCAAAAGGCGGAACTTTTGTCGGTCATCACATTTGTGTTCCGTTGGAAGGCGTTGCAATTCATATCAATGCATTCAACTTTCCTGTTTGGGGAATGTTGGAGAAGATTGCAGTGAATTTACTTGCGGGAGTTCCTGCTATTGTGAAACCTGCGACAGCAACTTCCTTTCTTACGGAGTTGGTCACAAAAGAAATTATAGCTTCTAAAATATTACCCGAAGGTGCATTGCAATTGATCTGCGGAAGCGTAGGCAATTTGCTCGAACACGTCACTTGCCAGGATGTTATTACGTTCACAGGTTCTGCGGAAACTGGAAAGATGCTGAAACGTCATCCTTCAATTATTGAAAACTCCGTTCGCTTCAACATGGAATCGGATTCGTTGAATTGCAGCATCCTTGGAGTGGATGCAACCCCTGAAACGGAAGAGTTCAAACTTTTTATCAAGGAAGTTGCACGTGAGATGACAGTTAAGGCCGGACAAAAATGTACTGCTATCCGCAGAACAATTGTTCCTGAAAATCTGACTGATGCTGTGCTCACTGCTTTAAAAGAAAGATTAAAAAGCAATGTCATCGGAGATCCTTCTGTGGAAGGTGTTCGAATGGGACCTCTTGCAAACTTGGGACAAGTGAAGGACGTGAAGTCGAAAGTAAAAGAGTTGATGAATTCCTGTGAACTTGTTTACGGTGATTTTGACAATGTAGATGTTGTAGGAGCTGACAGTAAGCGCGGAGCATTTATGTCATCCATGTTATTGTATTGTAACGATCCGTTTAAAAAACGTGAGCCACATGAAGTAGAAGCTTTCGGTCCGGTGAGTACAG
>JAYTXY010000059.1:0-14820 GCA_043742705.1 Bacteroidota bacterium | reverse complement strand
GTTTCATTATCCGCCACATTCAAGATTGATGGAAATCACTATGAAGCACGTGGACATAAACAGGATTATGGAAGCATCCGATCAGTTTGCTACTCTACTCAGAACTAATCTCGGGAATCGTGTGTTCGGACCTCATCAGCCATTGATCTCAAGAATAAGAAATCAATTCATTCGAACGGTTCTTATCAAAATTGAACGTGAAGCATCTACGGTGAAGGTGAAAGAGTATGTTCACGATGCGATCGGACAATTTTTTTCAAAGAAGGAAAATCAGCGTGTGAGGCTTCAGGTGGATGTTGATCCGATGTAATAGGTTTGATTAACGAAGGTCAATCACTTCAGCTCCGGGATATTTGGCAGGAGTGAAGGAGAAAAGAGCATCGTCATTGATAGCGTCAGGAGTCATTTTATCAACGGCAATGGTTTGAATGCTTCCGTTGTTATTAAACACTTTCGCTGTGCTTATAAACTTATCATTCTTGTTAATGGTCAGTTTTACTTTAAAGATATTTTTCTTCTTAGGATCAACAGGAACAAGTTCTACCAATTGATAATTCATTCCTTTCTCTGTTTTCTCACCATTGAATTTAAACAACCATCCTTTTTCATACATCGTGAAGATGTTAGAAGGTGTGATGGAGTTCTCATCTGTCTTAATGTTGTCGATCTGAACTTCGTTGGCATCTTTCACAAATGTCCAGCGGGTTTTTCCATCAGAGATAATATCCTGGCCTGCAATTTCAAGTTTGTATTTATTTCCTTTTAAATAGATAGTTCCCTTTTGAACATCATTGGTTTTGTCTTTTGGGTTTTCAACCGTGATGACGAACGTTGCTTTAACAGATTTGTATGACTTGTATTTCGTGCTGACTCCGTGTAAGATATCATCCGCTTTCTTATCCGCTTGTTTAGATTGACCAAAAGCAAAAGAACTAATAAAAAGAAGAATCAACGAACTACTGAACCGGGTTTTCATGGGTTTGTTTTTGTACTTGGATTCGTGGAACAAAGATAAGTTTAAATCGGGATTACAAAGACTGTTCCATAATCTACGAATTACGAATTTATACTAATATACGAATGAGAACCGATTTGTAAATTGGTATAGAATAGTAATTCGTAGACATTAACTTTCGCGGTTTCGAAGTCCGGCAAGAATTTGCTCCAATGTCATCGGATCCTTAATAAGAACTTCACGCGCTTTGCTGCCTTCAAATGAGCCAATAATTCGTGCGGCTTCAAGCTGATCAATGATTCGTCCCGCACGGTTGTAACCGAGTTTTAACCTGCGTTGAAGCAACGATGCAGATCCCTGCTGATGCTGCACAATTATCTGTGCAGCTTCTTCAAACAAGGGATCACGATCATCAGGATCGAATTCTCTCGAACCTTCACCGCTTTCATCCACGTATTCAGGAAGAAGATGTGCATCTGAATATCCTTTTTGAGAACCGATAAAGTCCGTGATCTTTTCTACTTCCGGAGTATCAACAAAAGCGCATTGCAAACGGATAACGTCAGCGCCTGTTGACAAAAGCATATCTCCGCGTCCTATTAACTGATCGGCACCACCTGTATCCAGAATAGTCCGTGAATCAATTTTTGAAGTCACACGGAAAGCAAGACGAGCCGGGAAGTTGGCTTTGATAGTTCCTGTAATGATGTTTACAGACGGACGTTGTGTAGCGATGATACGGTGAATACCAATGGCTCGGGCAAGTTGCGCGAGTCGTGCAATCGGAGTTTCGATTTCCTTTCCTGCAGTCATGATGAGGTCAGCGAATTCATCGACAACAAGAATGATGTATGGAAGGAATTTATGTCCGTTGTTCGGATTCAGTTTACGTGCGACAAATTTTGCATTGTATTCCTTGATGTTTCGAACCTGTGCATCTTTCAGCAATTCATAACGCTGATCCATTTCCATGCACAATGAATTCAAGGTGTTCACCACTTTCTTTGTATCCGTGATAATCGCCTCTCCTTCACCCGGAAGTTTTGCAAGGAAGTGACGTTCGATGGTTTTGAAAAGCGTCAATTCTACTTTCTTCGGATCTACAAGAATGAACTTAACCTGCGCCGGATGTTTTTTATACAACAGTGAAATCAACACAGCATTCAATCCTACTGACTTTCCTTGTCCTGTTGCTCCGGCCATCAGCAAGTGAGGCATCTTTGCCAAATCAGCAACATACACTTCGTTTGAAATGGTTTTACCAAGACCAATTGGCAATTCATAATCACTGTTCACGAATTTTTCGGAAGCGAGAACAGTTTTCATCGCAACAATTTCAGGCTTCTGGTTCGGAACTTCAATACCGATAGTTCCTTTTCCGGGAATAGGAGCGATGATACGGATTCCAAGCGCAGAAAGGCTCAGTGCAATGTCATCTTCAAGGTTTTTGATCTTTGAAATACGAACTCCGGCTTGCGGAACAATTTCAAACAACGTAACAGTAGGACCAATGGTTGCTTTGATCTTGTCAATCGCGATGTTGTAATGACTCAGCGTTTCAACGATCTTATTTTTATTTGCTTCGAGTTCTTCTTTGTTTACTTCAATTTTCTTGTCACCGTAGTTTTCGAGAAGATCAAGCGTAGGATATTGGTATCCCGGAAGATCAAGTTTCGGATCGTATTCACCGAGCAATTGAACAAGGTCGTCACTGGTAATTTCTCCTGTAATTTCACTTGCAACTTCATCTTCCGCGACAGGAGCAACTTCCATTGGTACTTCTTCCCCTGTTTCTTCTGATTCTTCCTCAGTTTCTTCTTCGTCAACAGGTTCTTCAACTTCATCTGCTTCTTCTTCGACTTCTTCCTCTTCTTCTTCGTTACCTAGATCAAGTTCAACTGTTCGCGCAGGTTCATCTACCTTCATCACATTCATCATCGGAACATGTTCAGGAATAATTTCCACTTCAGGTTGTACTAACTCTTCAACAGCTTCAACCGGTTTGCGTTTGAAGGAAATGTTGAAGGCAACAACAAGGAAGCCTACAAACGTAAATACAAGCAACGCCCCGGCTCCGATAAATCCCAGCATGTTATTCAACGTTTGGCTTAACTGGTAGCCATAGCCGCCGGCAAGAACAAGCAGGGAAGAGGAATGAAAAATATATCCAAGGAAAGTGGAAAACCAAATAAGACCGAACAATGAATAACGAATTGTTTTTCCAAACGGTAACAAGGTTACTTCAAAAAGAATTCGAACGCCAGTGAGGAAAAGAAGAAACGGAAAAACGAATGCGCAGATTCCGAACCAGTGATTTACAAATTGAAGTGACACGATCGCTCCCATTTTTCCGAGCCAGTTCTCAACCTGAAGATCATTCTTCCAAAGTAATTGCCAGAATGAATCAGCGCCTGCAACAACCTGGTCATCCTTCCATGTGAAAAGGTTTGAAGTAAAAGCGACCAACAGGAAAAAAGAAAGCAACAACAAAATCAGTCCACCGATTTTATGCGTGCGCTCGTCAGCGAGAAAATTCCGGAAAGATTTCAGACGACTTTTTTCGACCTTACCTTTCTTCGGTTTTTCTTTTTCTTCGCTCTCGTCAGATTTTAATCGATTTGCTTTGGAAGCCATGAATGCCTTATTTGATGAAGGAAGTAAAAATAGTATTTCACGAAAGCGTGATACAGCAAGTGTTTCAAAAGATATGAACAGGGTTTTCAAGAGCCTGTGCAGGTTTAAAACTGAGTGGAGATTGAAATATTTTATGTTCTAGGAAAATTTTTCACGAAATTTTCTTTCCATCTTTACACCATGCGAGAAGAGAACCAGCTGAAAATAATTTGCAGGATCATTGAGAATTATAAGCTCGATGTGCCTTTGAGCCGTTATTTGAAAGATTTTTTCAAAGCTCATCCTCAAATGGGTTCGCGCGACAGGCGTCTGGCTTCAGGATTTGTATACAATTATTACAGATTTGGAAAATCGCTGAGTGACCTCAGGTTGATTGAAAGGCTGACGTTTGCTAATTATCTGTGTTCACAGGTTTCAAATCCATTGCTTGCATATTGTCTTGAAAAATTTTCTTTGCTGAAAGATTCAGATGTTCCTAACTCTTCTGAACTGAAAATTGCTGCTGTTAAATCATTGCATCCGCAATTTAACGAGGAACAGTTTTTTCCTTTTTCAAATTACCTGAGTGATAACATTGACAGGAAAAATTTTATTGACTCTTTTTTAGTTCAGCCGAAATTGTGGATTCGGATTCGAAAAAATTTTCACGAAAAAGTATTGAATGAATTCAGGGAAAAGAACATTGCCTTTGAGGAGGATGAAATAAATAATCAATCTATTTCGCTTGTGAATACTACTTCACTTGAGAAACTGGATTCATTTGTAAACGGTTATTTTGAGATTCAGGATTGGTCATCACAACAGACTATCAATTTCATTGAGACTAAACCAAATGAATTGTGGTGGGATGCTTGTTCCGGCTCGGGAGGAAAGAGTTTGATGCTGATCGATGCTGAACCAGCGTTGAATATGTTTGCAACTGACAGCAGAATTTCTGTTTTGAAGAATTTGGAAGAACGATTTCTAAAAGCAGGACTAAAAAACTATAAAACGCAGCAGTTGGATTTGACTCTTCCATTCTCCGAACTCAGAACCCCCAACTCACAAACTATTAATGGAGTGATGGCCGATGTTCCTTGCTCCGGTTCAGGAACCTGGGCGAGAACTCCTGAATGGCTGACGATGTTTAATGAGAATGCAATCGCTCAGTACGTTTTACTTCAAAGGAATATTGTGGAGAAAATCGTTCCTTTTATTAACAGCGAAACTCCTTTGGTTTACATTACATGTTCAGTTTTTAAAGATGAAAACGAAATGAATGTAGCATGGATAGAGTCGAACACGGAGCTTTCTTTGGTGAGATCCGGTTACCTCGAAGGTGCGAAAAAAAATGCCGATACAATGTTCGCAGCGTTGTTCGTAAAAAAATAATAAGGAGAAATCAACCATCTGTTTTTTTGCTGAAATTGAAACCCGTTTCGGTTCGCATTTTCCACGTGCAAACTGGAAACAAACGGTGTTCATTCAGTATAAGATATAAAGGATAAATTCTCTTGGTACCATTGGTTTTGCAAAAAATATTTTCCCGAAAATTGAAATTATTGCTGGCGCTGATTGCATTCGTCTTTGCAGTCGGAAGCATTGCATTTGCTCAGCAGAAATCACCTTCGTCAGAAGCTGATCTTAAAAAGCAAGCCATGAAGCGTTTCGACAATGATGATTTTGTCGGAGCGACTCCTTTGTATTCTCAGCTTCTCAGTTTATACCCTAAAAATCCGGACTACAATTACCGTTACGGTGTTTGTCTGCTTCAGGCAAGTAAGGATAAAGCCACTGCTGTAAGCTATCTGGAAACAGCTTCAAAGAATCCGAAAATTGATGACGATGTTTTTTTCTTTCTCGGAAAATCGTACATGTTTACAGGAAACTACAACGATGCAATGAGTGCTTTTGAAAACTTCAAGAAGCGCGCTGGAAGTGGCAAAGTGAAAGCACTCGATGTGGAATTGATGATCAATGGTTGCAAGACTGCAAAAGAGTTGATGAAGAACAGGAAGAATGTTGTAATTATTAACCAGCAGCAAGTCGTACGGAATGCATTTTATTCCGCCTATGATTTTTCAGATGCTTCCGGAAAAATGCTTGCAACACCGGAACGATTTCTTTCTTCGAAGGATAAAGACAAGATCCAAAATCCTGTGATGTTTCTGACGAAGGACGGTCAGACATTTTATTACTCCAGTTTCGGAAAGCGCAATGAAAAAAATAAAGACATTTATCGTGTGACCAAACTTGCAGGCGGAGAATGGGGAGAACCGGAAAATCTTGGAACCGTAATTAACACAGACGAGGATGAAGATTTTCCTTGTCTCGATTTTGACGGAAGGACAATTTACTTTTCGAGTAAAGGACATAGCAGCATTGGAGGTTATGATGTTTTTAAATCTGTTTTTAATCCGAACACCGGACAATGGTCAGAACCGGAAAACCTCGGACTGCCGATCAACACACCTGATGACGATGTTTTTTATGTTCCGAACAGCACAGGAGATTTTGCTCAATATGGATCAGCGATTGAATCTGATATCGGGAAAATCGGAGTGAGAAAAATAAAATTAGGTGATGTCGTTAATCAACTCGCTGTTGTGAGCGGAACGTATTCTTCCAAAGATCAGCCACAACGGAGAGATGCGAAGATATCCGTGATCAGGGTAAAAGACAACGGACTTGTTGCTACCGTGAGAACAGATCCACGCAATGGTAATTACGAGTTGAATATTCCTCCCGGTGAAGATTATACGCTGGTGATCGAAGCTGGAGGTTACCTGGCGCATGCCGAAAATTTTTCATTGCCTGCCGGATTAAACCTCTCCAACCTAAAGCAGCAGATCAAGCTTGGTAAGACAGACGATGTGGAGCGTATGACGCTCAGTAATTATTTTACTGCTGCAAAAAAAACGAATGCTGATTCTGCGCTTACAGTTTCAACAGAACCTACTGATGTTATCTCAAGCGAATACCGTTTGAAGGATGGCGAGCAAAGTAAGCTTCAGGCGATTGATATTAAGGGACGCACCGTATATGTGACTCCTCCGCAAAATCCTTTGATCATCAAACCGGGTTCAGAAACACATGCTTTGTTTGAACAAAATGTTCAGCCTGTTGCAGGTACTACTCAGCAACAAAGTTCCCCGGAAAAAGCGAAGAATGAAAAAACCAGTGTTGCTTCTGAGTCAGATCAAAATAATAAAGCAGTTGCTTCTTTTCCAGAAAAGAAAAAAGATCAATCTTTTGAGCAGAAAACGGAATCGAGCAAATCAGAAGTAAAGAGTAAAACAATTCCATCATCTGGAAAAACAGAAAGCAATAAGTCAGACGACAAGACTGAGCAAAAGTCATCTGTTTCTGAAAGTCCAAAGGCTCCGGAAGACTCAAAGAAGATTGTTACTAATGCTCCTTCAAAAAAAGAAAATGATCAGGATGTAAAAAAATCGGACGATCGTAAAAATGATTCTGTCGAAGAGAAAGCAATTCCTGAAAATGTTTCCAATAAAGAGCTTGTGAAAATTGCTTACGAAGATGCAAAAAATCTGAAGGCGGAAGCAGAAGCTGTGTCCATGGATGCAAGTGTAAGCAGGCAACTTGCAGAGGAACAGGACAGCCTTGCTAAAACTCAGGCACGATCCGCGCAGCAATACCTGAAAGAAGGCGGAAAGGAAAACAAAGAGAGAGCAAAGGCTTTGCTGAAGGAATCGGAAGAGAATGCGAAGCAAGCTAACGCAAGACTTAAGAAGGTGAAAGATCTTGAAACGGAAGCAAAACAGTTGAACAGCGAAGCGGATGAATCGATCAACGAAGCGCAGATGCTGATGAAGATGGATAAAACAGACTCGCTTAAAACAACTGCGTCAACAAAGAGAAAAACTTCCGGCACTCAGCATGCAAAGACATCTACAACTGATTCTAAAGTGAGTGAAGGCGGAAGTCATGGAGAAGGAGATTTAGCGGAATCATCTTCCGGAAACAAAAAAAATATTTTAAGCGGGGAGAGGGAGGAAGAAAAGCAAAAGCAGGATAACTCATCGTTAGTTTCAAAGGAAAACAAGAAGCAAGATGTGAAAGCAGAAAGCAAGTCAGTCAATTCTTCCGAGGCAAAATCAACAGGAAAGTTAAATCAGCAACCAACATCAGGAGGAGAATCTTATTCTTCTACATCCAAAACTTCTCCCGGTGAAAATGTGAATGATGAGCCGGTAGGATCTTCGGATAATGAAACCCAAAAATCAGTTTCAGAAAATAAGTCTGCTGATACGAAAACGAACGCTGCTTCAACTGCGCAATTGCCGGTTGTCAACGACAAAGCAAAGCAGCCATACCTTGAACATCAGAAAAAGTTGAATGAGTCTAAAGAACTCGCTGCTGAAGCTGATGCCATTCAAAGTAAGATTGATGTGATGCCTGCTTCCAAAGAAAGGGAAGCTCTCATTGTGAAATCCAATGACATGAATGTATTGTCGATAAAGAAATGGCAGGAAGCACAGGAGAAATTAAGCGAAGCAAAAAAGATGGATCCTGATGTGCAGACGAAAATGATGGAGATTGAAAAAGCCAGCCAACCGAAAAATCCCGTTCATGAAATAGCAAATAAAGAACAAAATTCAGATCAGGAAAAAACGGCTCTTAAAAATGATGCAGTTGCGTTAAAAGCAAATGCTGTTAAACCTGTTGATCAGTCCTCTCACTCTGCTAATGAGATTAAGAATACGGAAGCTGATAAGAAAGTGAGCGAAGCTGTGATTGACACAACAAGTCCTGTGTATCCTGAATATGTGGCTACCACTGCTCAAATAAAAACGAAACAGGTTGAAACGATTGGAGTATTTGCTGAAGCGATAAAGCTGAATAAACTTGCTCAGCAAAAAAAGGAAGAAGAAATCAATGCACGGGAGAAAGTCACAACAATCACTGATTCGAAACAAAAGTATCAACAGCAAAAAAAGGCGGATGGATTAAAACGGGAAGCTGATTCATTGGATCTTCTGTCGCAGCAACGATTCGCTTCAGCGCAACGCATAACCGGAGAAGTAACTGCGCTGAATGAAAAAACAACAAAGCTGAAAGAGAAGATGAGTGTAACGGTTACTTCAAAGACTGATTCCAAAAACAGCGCAAATGTTACATCCAACGAAAAGAATGAGGTTGAAAATAAGAACATCGATGTAGTAAAAACCGAGCCTGCAAATTCAAGTGCTGTGTCAGAAAAGAAGAGTACTGATGGAAAAGGAAATTCAGTAAAAACTGTTACTCCTTCAAATAACAAAACTGAAACAGCTTCTGTTTCCAAACCATCTCAAACTAAAACCAATCCTGACAAAGTTGAAGAAAAAGTGAATGGAAAAGCTGATAATACTAGTACTCAGAAAGAGAACGAAACCGCTACATTGAGTCCTTCTTCTTCAGAAACTAAAAGTGTTCATCCGGAAACAAAAGCAACAGCAGTTGAAAGAACTGTAAAGGAAGATCATGTAAACGAGAAAAAAATACTTGCTGAAGCAACGATCGCTCCTGATAAGGAAACTGCTCCGATAACACTTGATGCGTTGAACATTCCGAAGGAAGCAATTTTCAACATTGCATCGCAACCTGTTTACACTAAATCGAATCCGATACCAATGAATCCTTCTCTTCCTGAGGGATTGGTTTTCAAAGTTCAGATTGGTGCGTTTCATTCTCCGCTTCCTGAGAATGCATTTAAAAATCTTCAACCTGTCACAGGTGAAACTTCACGTCCGGGTTGGATTCGTTATTGTGTCGGATTGTTCCAGGCATTTGAACCTGCAAACATTTTGAAATCGGAAATGAAATCTATTGGTTACAAGGATGCATACGTAGTTGCTTACTTCAATGGAAAGAGAATTGAACTTTCACAAGCGTATGCACTCATTCGGAAATCAGGAACGGAAGAAAAGAAATTGTATGCAAGCAATGCTGACAAAGAAACTTCATTACTTCGTTCATTAAAAATTGTCGCACCTAAATTAAATGATCCGAAGGATGAAGATGTCAATTCATTTTATGGTTCTGCAATCGAATCATCAGCGGATAATTCAAGTGCTACTGAGTTTGCAGTACAAGTCGGAGTTTACAAAACTTCCAAAGTTCCGTCTTCACTTGTTTCTTTAATGCCATTGCATTCAGAGCCATTGTCAAATGGAATGTATCGCTTTCTCACCGGACGTTATTCACTGTACGCTTCCGCGGATTCATCAAAAAGAAATGCAGTAAGTACAGGAGTAAAAGATGCGTTTATTGTTGCCTACAGAAATGGCAGTAAGATAGCATTGAGCCAGGTGAGCGGTTCACTAAAGAAAACTTCTACCACTGAAAAGGGAACTAATGCGTCATCGCAAACGTCCCAATCAACTCAATCAACTCAATCAACTCAATCAACTCAATCAACTCAATCAACTCAATCAACTCAATCAACTCAATCAACTCAATCAACTGAGTCAACTTTGGCAATTACAGGAAAAATCATTTACAAAGTACAGCTCGGAGCGTTCCGCCAGAAGCTTTCTGAATCTGCAAAAGGGAATTTCAAAAAAATATCTTCAGATGAAATTTCCAATGAAACCACTGCATCGGGACTCACTATTTTTTATGCAGGCTCTTTCAATGATCTGGGTGCTGCGTTGGCTGCAAAGAAAGAAATTGTTACAAAAGGCGTGAAAGATGCATTTGTGGCTGCTTTCGCGAATGGGAAGAAAATTAACATCAGTCAAACTGTTTCAGGAACTAGGAAATAATTGTTGCGTTTTCGTATATTTACAGCCTGAGACATTTGTATTAATATTAACTTCCTACCCAACATGCAAGCGAATAACGATACCGAAATTTTACTCGACCCGATCGTTGAAAATGAAACGAATGAAGTGAAAGTGTGCGAACTGATCGTCTACAACGATGATTACAACACTTTTGACTTTGTGATTGAATCGTTGATAACGGTTTGCAAGCACGATACTCTTCAGGCTGAGCAATGCACCTACATCGTTCATTACAGTGGAAAATGCGCTGTGAAGAGCGGAATGTATGAAACCCTCAACCCGATGCGTGTTGCTTTGTGCGACCGGGGTTTGTCGGCAGTTGTTGAGTAATCTCTGAAGAATGTAAAGCGAAGGAAATCAGTTCCTCTTTTTTTATCTCCTGGCGTTCAGTTTGAAATTTCTTTTACTAAAAAATAGTCTATGAAAACTAAAATTCTCAGTGTGTTTGTCCTGATGATTGTTTTATCGGCATGCTCGAAGGTTCCCATTACCCAACGCAAGCAGGTAAGTTTGCTTCCTGAAAGCCAGCTCATCTCAATGAGTCTGACGAACTACCATGATTTTCTGTCGCAACATCCTGCTGTGATGAGTGGAAATGATGCTGCAATGGTGAAGGCTGTCGGAGCGAAGATCCAGGCAGCTGTTACTCAGTACATGAATCAAAACGGATATGCATCGCGGATACAGGGATACCAATGGGAATTTAATCTTGTGAATTCTCCGGATGCAAATGCATGGTGCATGCCTGGAGGAAAGGTTGTTGTCTATTCAGGCTTGTTGCCATTGACGCAGAACGAATCAAGTCTTGCCATTGTGATGGGACATGAAATTGCTCATGCTGTTGCGCGGCACGGTAACGAGCGGATGAGCCAGATGATGGTAACGGCAGGACTAGGAATGGGACTGGATATTGCACTCTCACAAAAGTCTACGGAGACACGAACTATTTTCATGTCAGCGTATGCAGTAGGAGCAGGACTCGGAACACTTGCTTATTCACGCACCCATGAAAGCGAAGCGGATAAATTAGGATTGGTATTCGCAGCGATGGCAGGATATGATCCGAATTCAGCAATTGCTTTTTGGGAGAGGATGGCATCAAAAGGAGGAGCGAAGCCACCGGAAATTTTAAGTACTCATCCAAGTGACCAAACACGAATTGCTGACATCAAAGCATTTATGCCGCAGGCAATGAAATATTATCATCCGGGTTGATTGCTCTTCAAAGCAAAGAAAAAGTAAAAGCCGAACAACATGTTCGGCTTTTTTTGTGATCCCGCAGGGATTCAAACCCCGAGTCTTCTGATCCGTAGTCAGATGCTTTATTCAATTAAGCTACGGGACCATTTTTTTAATGGGTTGCAAAGATAAATTAAATTTGAAAATGGCAAAGGGTGTTTCTGCCTCAAAAGAATCCCAAGAGTCATATTTACTTTTTCAAAAGCACCAATTGCCCCAGATGATACGCCAAATGATTTGTCCGGCTGATTATAAGATTCAGTTTGTTTCGATGTGGTTCTTTTGAAAAGTCTTCCGCAGAAACAGAATTGTGTCTTTGAAACCATTCGTCAGCTTGTAAACCGGAAAAGCGTTCAGCCAGAATTGAGTTAATATTTTTCCAATATGTTCTCAATTCAGCTGCTGATGTTAGTTGAGAGTTTGGGTTGTCGGGGTTTGTAATAAAGCTATCGTCCAACTGTGTGTATAGTCGTTCTCCTAAACCAAGCAACGGCAACATTCTGTCGTGAACTGCTGTGAGGTGGCCGACTAAATAAATTCCACGGTTTTTCCCCGGTGCAACTTCTGCTTGAAGTTGTTCATCAGTAAGTTTATCCAAAAGAGCATCGGTTTGCTTTACTTGTGAATACCAGGCATCAAGCGCCATTTTTACCATTATCTGATTTGTCATCTGTGAAATTTTGTGGCTAAAGTAAATCAATTTCCTGCATTAAATGACTTAAAGAGGTTTTGATTTTTCAGAATGAGATCGTTAATTGCAGTGTAATTGACAGACTGTGAAACGAACCGGAAAAGTACCTGTTTCTAAACCTAAAACTAAAGAGGTTCAAAAGAACACTCCGGAGTTTGATACAAAGCTTCTGTTGATTGCAGCAATCGCAATTGTTTCATACGGTCTTTCTGTTTTTAATAATTACGCACTTGATGATTTTATTGTGTTGGTGAAAAACCGATACACACAACAAGGGTTTTCCGGTATCTGGAATATTTTAACGAAGGACACATTTGCCGGTATGCAAGGAGTGAATGTCATGGTGCTGTCAGGCGGTCGCTATCGCCCTTTATCATTGGTGACGTTTGCCATGGAGCAACAGTTTTTTCACGGAAGCGCTTTCATCTCGCATCTTATTAATGTTTCGCTTTATGCACTTACAGGAATTGTGCTTTACAAGCTTTTAAAGAAATTACAACCGATTTCATTAAAAGAATCATGGTCACAGATTTCTTTCGCCACTGCTGTTTTATTCATGGCATTGCCTGCTCACAGTGAATCTGTAATCAATATTAAAGGCCGTGATGATCTGCTGTGCTTGTTGTTTTTCCTTTACTCTGTAATGCAACTTCTCACGTATCTTCAAACAAGGAAAATTAAAAATTGTATTTGGTCAGGATTGCTCTTTCTCCTTTCCCTGATGAGTAAAGAAACAGCCATCACTTTTGTTGCTGTCATTCCACTCTTGCTTTTTATTTTCACCGGCACATCAAAACAAAAAATAATAAACATTTCATTCCTGTATTTTGGAATTGCTGCTTTGTTCATCCTGTTCAGGTTCCTTGCGACAAAGGATAATCACGGTATTGCGGATAATGGTATTTTGAACAATCCTTTCATTCATGCAACGACAACACAAAAGTTTGCTACCATTTTTTATACGTGGTTACTCTACCTGAAGCTGTTGTTTTTCCCGATTCATCTCAGTTATGATTACAATTTCAACCAGATTCCTGTTACAAATTTTACGGATTGGCGGGTGTTGCTTTCTGTTATCATTCATGTTGCTTTGCTTTTGGCAGCAATAGTTTTGTTGAAACGGAAATCAATTTTCTCTTTTGGAATTCTGTTTTACTTCATCACGTTTTCAATTGTATCCAACCTTGTTGTTGATGTCGGTGCGCCATTTGCTGACCGGTTTATGTATATCCCTTCAATCGGTTTTTGCTTATGTGTGGTGACGATTATTTTTTCAATCAGGCAAAAGCAAACTGATGAAAAAAATCAAAAAATATTGTTTTACGGCAGATCAGTTTTCTTCTCTGTCGTCATCCTGTTATTTGTAGTGCGGAATATTAACCGATGTGATGACTGGGAAAATAACAACACATTATTTATTCATGACGTGAACGAAACACCGCAAAGTGCGAAAGCTCAGTTAAACGCAGGACTTGCTTATATCGCTCTTGCCGGGGAAGAGTCGGGTGATGAAAGAAATGAATTACTTGACAAAGCCATTGAGTGTTTTCAAAAAGCCATTCCCATTTATCCTGAATATTTGGATGGATATATAAATATGGGAGTAGCGTATGGTTGGAAAGAGGATTACGAAAATGCGGAAGTCTGGTGGAACAAGGCGAAACTGTTAAAGCCGTCTAGCCCCAAAATACGGGAGTGCGAATTGAATTTAGCAACATATTATCTTCAGAAAGGATTAAAGTTGGGAACTGAAAAAAAACTGTCGGAAAGCATTAGCTCCTTGAAACGTGCATTGACGTATGACTCACTTAATACTGAAATTCTTTTCAATCTCGGAGGAGCATATTATACAATTCCGAAACCTGACAGCGCACTTTATTACTGGACACGAGTACTTAAGATAAATCCCGGGCATAAAGAAACAATGCAGGGAATGAATGCACTTCAACGGATGATTAAATAAAAAAGGTAATCTTCGATTCATTTGTCGGTAGCAGACAATAACATACCCTTAACACTCTGAACATTGGCAGCCTGTTTTCAATTATATATCTTCGACAAAAATTTAAGATTTAATTCACACGAAATCTCTTTCACATGACACTGAAAAAATTACTCGTACTCTGTTTTGTTGCTGTTTTGTTTTCCTGCACCAACAATCGTCAGTCGCAGACTGCTGCCGGTGATCCGCAGTTTGAAAACTTTAAAAACTATTTTGTGGAAGAGTTGTGGAGACTTAATCCGGGCTGGGCTTCCGGAGTAGGGTATCATAAATACGACAGCATTTTACAGATTCCAACGCAGGAAAATATTGCTGCTGTTATTAAAGCATACGATGTATTGGCAGACAGTCTTAAGAACTATGATGAAAACACACTGAGTACCGCTAACAAGATCGACTTGTGGCTGATCCGTGATCATATCAATGCTGCGAAGTGGTATACCAATTCGTTTAAAGGATATGAATGGAATCCCAAAGAGTACAACGTAGGTGGAGATTTTGCTGATATCTTAAACGGCAGTTACGACAAACT
>JAYTXY010000058.1:0-12971 GCA_043742705.1 Bacteroidota bacterium | reverse complement strand
TTCCATAAAAGAAGCAGAGCAAAATACTTCAGGTGAAATCCGGCTATTTATTGAAGAGGTCTGTAAGGATAATGTCCTGGATCGTGCTGCATTTCTTTTCAAAGAACTGAACATGCAGGAAACGAAAGACAGGAATGGCGTGTTGTTTTATCTTGCATTCAAGTCAAGAAAGTTTGCCATTCTCGGAGACTCCGGCATTCACTCAACGGTACATAAAGATTTCTGGCACGACATCAAACTTGAAATGCAACACCATTTCACAGAAGGAGATTTTGTAACCGGTTTGAGTAAGGGAATAAAAATGGCTGGTGAAGCGTTGAAGAAAAATTTTCCCTATCAGAAAGACGATAAGAATGAGTTATCCGATGATATTGTTTTCGGAAAATAAAAATGTTGATAACGAATAAGTACGAATGAATAAAATTAAGCTGATAGTAAAAAATTCAGTAAAGAGAATCTTTATTCCCTTTTGCTTATTCCTTATCCCCATTTTTTCTTTTGCGGACGATTTCCCTGCCAGATCAAACACGCTTGTCACTGATTATGCTCAACTTCTAGATGAAGGACAACGAAATGCACTCGAACAAAAACTCGTTGCATTCAATGATTCTACATCCACACAAATTGCAATCGTAATTATCCGTTCAGTCGGAGGTTATGATATTTCTGATTATGCCGTTCAGCTTTTCAACAAATGGGGAATTGGCCAAGAGAAAAAAAATAATGGTGTACTGATCCTTGTTGCAAAAGATGATCGTAAGATGTTCATCACAACAGGACATGGAATAGAAGGTGTGCTTCCTGATGTTGTTTGTAAACGAGTTATTGTAAAAGACATTCAGCCAAATTTCAAAGCCGGAGCTTTTTATGATGGTCTTGACCAGGCAACAAGTTCGATCATGTCCATCGTGAAAGGTGAATTCACCGCTGACGAATACATGAAAAGCAAGAACAACAAGAGAGTTCCGTTTTTTCCGATCTTGCTATTCATTTTTATTTTCTTCGTTGTAATCTTATCAAAAATTTCCAGCACACGTAAATATGCACGAACGAATCACCTTGGTTTCTGGGTAGCGTGGGCATTATTAAATGCTGCAGCAAATCGAAGCAGGGGATCATGGGGTGGATTTTCAGGCGGAGGCGGATTTGGTGGTGGCGGTGGTGGATTCGGAGGTTTTGGCGGAGGAAGTTCAGGGGGCGGTGGTGCCGGAGGCAGCTGGTAAACAAATACAACATATTAAAATTCGTAATAGCCCGTGATTTAAATCTTGGGCTATTTGTTTTATCTTCGTCCATTATGAAAAGAAAAATTATCGCGGCAATTTTTTTTGTCTCTGTATTTTATAGCTGTAACAATTCTCAAGCACCAAACAACGGACAAAAAAAATTCACCATCGGTTTTTTGGATTTGCTACAAGACGAAACGCTTGAACAGGCCAAGAAAGGTTTCTTCATTGCACTTAAAGATAACGGCTTTGACGAAAAGAAGCTGAATATCATTTATCGAAATGCACAAGGTGATCAACCTACTTTATTGCAGGCGTGCGACTACCTTATTGCTCAGAAGGCTGACCTCATCGCAACCAATCCAACGCTGTCAACCATCACTGCCGTTCAGAAGACAAAGGAAATTCCGGTTTTCATGATGGTTTCTCCAAGACCTGATATTGCCAAACTTACAGACGCATCAGGCAACGCTCCCGCAAATCTTTTCGGAGTGTATGAAACACTGGAATACATTGACACTTCGGTGATGCTGATTAAAACCATTTTACCTTCAGTAAAAAAAATCGGAACCATTTTCAATCAATCGGAACCGCAATCCGTTGATGCATTAAAAAGAATTGAAGAACAATGTGCACGACTTGGGTTGCAACTGGAAAAACTTCCGGTAAATAATTCCAACGAGACTCAAATCGTAGTTGGGGCTTTACTGAATAAAAAAATAGATGTATTCTTTGCGTTACCTGACAACGTAGTTTTCTCATCCATGGAAGTGATTGTGAAAAGTTGTGACGATGCTAAGGTTCCTGTTTTCACTAGTGAAGAAGGTTTGGTAAAACGTGGCGCTGTTGCCGCTTTCGGTGCTGACATGTATCAATGGGGTTATCAAAGCGGTTTACAAGCAGCACAGTTCCTGAAAACAAATTCCTTAGATGGACTTCATCCGGAAATTGTAAAAGCAAGAAGAAGAGTTTTCAATGAATCGAAAGCAAAACAATATCAGTTGAGTTTTGATGCTGCTTTTGTTCCGGTAAAGTAAATAAAGCGATTTTCGATTTGGCGTTAAGAAAATAAAATGAATTTCTACCTGTCAGCCATTTTACTCGGACTCGGCTTCGCTTCACTTGCGCTTGGAATTTTTATCTCCATGCGCATCTTTAACATTCCTGATATTACCACAGACGGAAGTTTTACTTTGGGCGGAGTTGTAACCGCTGTCTTACTTGCAAACCATACTTCCCTTCCACTTACTCTGATTATGGCTTTCATCTGCGGAGCTGTAGCCGGCAGTGTCACAGGATTCATTCACACAAAACTAAAAGTGAATCCGTTGCTTTCAGGAATTCTTGTGATGACGGCTTTATACTCCGTGAACCTGAGCATCATGGGACGTTCGAACATTCCGCTGATAGACAGCAAAACTATTTTCAACTTCTTTTCCTTTGTCAGTGATTCTTCTTCACAACAATTTCTTGTCCTTCTTTCATTCTCATTGATTGTGTGGTTTCTTGTTTCGCGTCTGTTGAAAACCGATTTCGGACTTGCCATGCGCGCAACAGGCAACAACGAAAACATGATTCGCGCTCTGGGTGTGAACACAGATCGCATGAAAATAACAGGACTCGCTTTAGCAAATGGGTTGACTGCTTTGAGTGGATTTCTCATCACGCAGATACAAGGCTATGCTGACATTAACATGGGAATCGGCATCGTGATTCTGGGTTTAGGTTCCGTGATGATCGGAGAAATTTTCATGAGTGCATTTCGCATCAACAAAATTTCAATCCATTTACTGTCTGTAATCGGAGGCAGCATTGTCTTCCGGCTCATCCTTGCATTCGCGCTCTCCATAGGTATTGATGCAATGTACCTGAAGCTGGTTGTGGCTTTGTTTGTATTGATCGTTGTGAGTATTCCTAATCTGAAAAAGGTATCATGATCGAATTGCAACATATCAGCAAAACATTTAATCGTGACACCGGGAACGAAGTGGCTGCATTAAAAGATGTGCAGTTAAAAATTGCGGCATCACAGTTTGTTGTTATGGTCGGATCTAACGGCTCCGGTAAATCAACCCTGATGAATTCACTTGCAGGAAACATCACTGTGGACGAAGGAAAAATTCTGATTGGCAACAACAATGTCACACACCTGAAAGAACATGAACGAAGCAAATGGATTGCCCGTATTTTTCAGAATCCGTTGATGGGAACAGCACCTGATCTTTCCATTCTTGAAAACTTCCGGCTTGCTTCGTTGAGAACTCAGTCGAAAAAATTCACAATCGGTACAAACGAAAAGTTCAGAAAAAAGACTCAGGAGAAAATTTCATTATTGAATCTCGGGCTGGAAAATAAAATTCATCAACGGATGGGAACATTGTCGGGAGGACAAAGGCAAGCGTTGACTTTGCTGATGGCTGTAATGGATGAAACAAAAATTCTACTGATGGATGAACCATCTGCAGCGCTCGATCCGAAAACATCAGACCTTCTGATGAAACTTGCGGAAAAAATTATCCGGGAATTTCAACTTACCGCCATCTTCATTACTCACGAGTTAAAAGATGCTTTGACTTATGGTGATCGCTTAATTTTGATGCAGGAAGGACGAATTGCTAAAGACCTTAACCAATCCGAAAAATCAAAATTGCAATTGAATGAGCTTTATCGCTGGTTCGGAGGATGATTTTTCTCTATTTTAGTAGCTCACTTTGAGAACAAAAACTGTTTTCTGACGTTAGTAATCGCAAATCTTCATCTTTCATCATTAGATTTACCGCATGAAAAAAGTCATCGTATTTCTTCTATTGCTTTCAATCAATACGTCTTCTTTCTCGCAAATGATCAATCCTGCGAAATGGACATTTTCTGTTGAGCAAACTTCTCCTGATGAAGCAATGCTTATTTTCAAATTAAAGCTGGATAGTGATTGGCATACTTATGCTCCGTCTACTCCTGACGGTGGTCCGCTTCCAATGGTGTACAAATTTGAACCGAACAAATGTTACCAATTGATAGGTAAAGTCATAGAGCCCAAAGCACATGAGGAGTTTGATTCAACGTTCGGAGTAAAGGTTTTGACTTACGAACATGACGTTACCTTTAAACAGAAAGTGAAGCTAAAAGGTGATGCTTGTAAAATTACAGGAACCATTGACTACCAGGTATGCAAAGAATCGTGTTTTAATGGTGACACATCATTTGTTTTCAATCTTGGAACTAAAAAATCATCAACTACTACAATTGATACCACTTCATCGATCATCAAACCGGATACGAATCAAGCAGTGCAGGTTGTATTGCCGGCAGATACAGGTATAACTGCCACATCACTTCTTGTGAACGATACACAACTGGAACAAGGTTGTGGTAGCGATGGCGGGAACTCAACGGAAGACCGATCAGTTCTTGGGATTTTTATCGCAGGAATGCTTGGTGGATTGCTTGCATTGCTTACACCGTGTGTCTTCCCGATGATTCCGATGACCGTAAGTTTTTTCACCAAGCGAAGCGGCAGCCGAAGAAAAGGATTGATGAATGCATTGATCTATGCTGTTTCTATCATCGTGATTTATGTCGGGCTCGGATTATTGGTAACCGTTCTGTTTGGTTCTGATGCATTGAATGGACTGGCAAGTAATGGATTCTTCAATCTTACTTTCTTTTTCATCTTCATCATTTTTGCAATTTCCTTCTTCGGTGCATTTGAGATTACACTGCCGAGTTCATTCATCAACAAAGCTGATGCAGCAAGTGACCGAGGCGGATTGCTCGGAATTTTTTTCATGGCATTTACACTTTGCCTTGTTTCATTTTCCTGTACAGGTCCCATTATCGGTACGTTACTGGTAGAAGCTGCACACGGAAGAGGATATCTCGGTCCATTTGCAGGAATGAGTGGTTTTGCTCTCTCGCTGGCGCTCCCGTTTGCATTGTTTGCTATGTTTCCGGGATGGTTGAAGTCGCTGCCGAAGTCAGGCGGCTGGCTGAACACCGTAAAAGTTTGCCTTGGATTTATTGAACTCGCGCTCGCACTTAAATTTTTATCGAATGTTGATCTCGCATATCATTGGGGATTTCTGAAAAGGGAAATTTTCATTGTACTGTGGATTATCATTTTCACATTGCTTGGTTTTTATCTTCTTGGAAAAATTCGCTTCCAGCATGACAGTGAACTTGGACACGTAACAATCAGTCGCTTTCTTGTTGCATTGCTTTCATTTTCATTTGCGCTATATCTCACTCCCGGAATCTGGGGCGCACCGTTGAAACTTGTAAGTGGATTTCCTCCTCCCGAATTTTACAAAGAGTGGAAAACATCCGCAAACGAATGCCCGCATGACCTGAATTGTTTTCATGATTACGAA
This sequence comes from Bacteroidota bacterium, assembly GCA_043742705.1. Lineage (GTDB taxonomy): Bacteria > Bacteroidota > Bacteroidia > AKYH767-A > 2013-40CM-41-45 > JAPLDA01. The sequence continues at coordinate 7,378 of JAYTXY010000058.1, read as the reverse complement.
GAAGGCATGCGTTATGCAAAAGCACAAGGCAAACCTGTCATGATTGATTTCACCGGCTGGAGTTGTGTGAACTGTAGAAAGATGGAAGACAATGTATGGAGTGACTCAAAAGTGTTGAATCGTCTTTCTGAAAAATATGTATTGATTTCTTTGTATGTAGATGATAAAGAACCGTTGCCTTTAGAGCAGCAAACAGTTTCTTCGACAACAGGAAAAAAAATCAAAACAATCGGAAATAAATGGAGCGATCTGCAAGCATCCGTTTACAAAACCAACTCGCAACCCTATTATGTATTGCTTGATCACAAGGGAAAAATCCTGGCAAAACCACACGGTTACACTCCTGATATCAAAACATACGTAGCTTTTTTGGATGAAGGATTGTGCAGGTATTCATTAAGGACTTCATCAAATTAACTTGCTTATCGCTTTTCGTTTTCCTTCAGCTTCTTCACGACCAGTTTCCACAGCGTATCATACGGAATCACTTCGATACCTTCCAGTTCTCCTGAATAGGAAGGAGTAATTTTTGTGAGGCGGTCAAAAAATTTCTGTCCGATCTGCTCCGACTTCTCCGCAGCAAAATGGTATTTGAAAAGTACCATCATTAACTTTGCAAAATAGTAGCTGCGAACATTTGTTTTCCGACTCACATAGCGTGATACATAAACTTTAAAAGCGTCCTCCTTATCTATCAACTTATCAGTATTTCCGGTTTCAATAAATAGGAGAATTTCAGCAACGAGAATAGCGAAGTTGAATCCTTTCTTATCCTTTGAATAAATATGAACTTCATTCAAAAATTTAAAGAGGTTAAAGTTTCGTTTTGGTAATTGGGATGGTAAGACATAATTGAGATACGCTTCAAATATTTTCCATTTCTCAAGTCGTTCCGGATTTTGCTGAGCAAACTTGGGATGCTCTGTAACCTCGTAGAATAATTGCAATGCACGAGTGAAATTTCCGGTGTGCATACATAGGAGAAAATCATACTCCCGAAAAATAAGCCAGTTACTTGTTCCGGAGTTAAAATATTTTTCACATTGCGATGCGTAAATCAAACCATTTTTGTCGTCACGAATTGCAAGGCAGTTATCCATTTTAAACAATGCCATTTCCGCGAGACGTACGTTCTGGATAAGATGTGGATTATCGAGTAAATATTTTTCACACTGGTTACAGAGATTAATCGATTTCTGATATTCGCCAATAATCGTGTAATAATGCACTCCTGTTCTGTACTTATTCAATTCAATCGTCCGTGATTTATATTTTACTGAAAGTTCACATATCTTTCTGTAACTATTCAATGCCATCCTTTTGATTTGTTTGTCAGACGGATTTTTCTGCGCAAACTCAGCTACAATCAGCTGGTAATTTTTTTCAGCGCGCAACTCTGCATCATGAATACGCGAGTATTGATTGACAAGGCGATCGAAGTGAATCATCCTGCCCCTCTCTCCTCTAAATGCAGCATCATATCGAAGCAAGCTGACAATGGTAAGAGATAGATCCGTGAAGTTGTAGTGCTGTGTCTGAATTAATGCGCTTCGCAACAATTCAATCGCACTTTTGCGCATGTCTTTTAAAATCATAATCTGCGCAGCAAAAACATTCCGCATGCTGTGATAAAACGCCTTCTCGTAGCGGTTCTTCATTACACTTTCTGAATCCATCAGGAAGAACTTATCGAGCAGTTGTTCCTTCAAACGACTCTTCAGCATCAGGTAAGACTTGCTTTTAGGCGATGTCTGGTAAAGCATTTGAGCAGCTTCCCGGTCACTTTTAAAATCACCCTTTGCAAACCCTGTCAACAACTTTTTCAGTTTTGTTTTTTGATTATTTGTTGAAAAAATGCGGTTTTGAACTGAATTTTTGGTTACCAATGCAGTGATCTGGGACAGATTTTTCATGCTGTAGTTGTCTTAAAGTCCTGTAAACATTGGACAAATGTAAAAATATATTTGATCGTCCAAAATATTTGTATTATATTGGTATGTTACCAAAAGCCACTTTTTGTAACATTTTTTTTTTACACACGACCTAATATTGCATTATCAACTATAAGTACTAACTCTAAAACTAAATTACCATGGAACTATTAATTGCCATCCTGATGTTTCTCGGCATGAACACAAATGCTGAGCAATTGAACAATGAAGAATACTCAAAAAACAACCAGACGACCATTGAACAAGCGAAGAACATTATTGAATCAAACGAATACAAGTTCGATGAAGAAAAAAAAATTGTCATCATCGATAATGGCACTGGTGACAAAAACTAAATCGTTCATCATTACCGGTTGCGGCATAGGCGGCTAACATTTTTGCCACCCATCAAATCGCAAATTTAACTGCAGCTGGTGATGATCTTATAACGAGTGTGTGTGAGGGAAGGCACTGTTCCCTCTCGCCTGTCCTTGCGCACACTTATTTCAGCAAATGAGAAAAAGCAGCTACAAAAATTAATCTTAAAAAAACAATCTTATGGCTACACACTTTGAAAAAGTACTGATTGTTGACGATAACAAAATCGACCGATGGCTTCTCCGAAAAAATATTGAGAGAGCTGATTTAGCTGATGAAATTATTGAAGCCGAAACCGGGGTGGAAGCACTCGATTTACTAACAACTTCAGCTCAGGCTCATCATCATCTTCCTGAACTTATTTTCATGGACGTCAACATGCCAATGTTATCAGGGTTGGAATTCCTGGATGTATTTGAACAGGTTAGAAGTCAGAATAAAATTCATTGCAGGATTGTCATGCTTTGCTCCGTGAACGATCCTGAAGAGCGAAAAAAAGCTTTTTCATACAACAATGTTGTCGGTTACTATATGAAACCGTTGACCTTGGATGCTCTTCTGGAATTAAAAGAGCAAATTAAACATACGAATGCTTCCTAAAGTGTCGCACATGCTGAAAGCAGATTGAACTTTTTCATTACGGAGTAAAAAATTACCTTCGGAAAATTTGAATTGTAAATTCATTTTGTGGTCATATGCTTTCTCACCAACACTTCCTCATCCACAAACCCTACGGCTATCTCAGCCAGTTTGTTTGCGAACTGAAAAAGAAAAAACTACTCGGTGAACTTTACAATTTTCCAAACGGTACAATGGCGATTGGCAGACTAGATGAAGACAGTGAAGGTTTGCTGCTATTGACCACTGACGGAAAGATGAGCGAATTTATCCGCAGCCAACATATAGAAAAAGAATACCACGCTCAAGTTGATGGATTAATTACCGAAGAAGCAATTAATCAATTGCAACATGGGGTTGAAATCGGAATCCGGAATGTGAAGTACATCACAAAACCCAGCAAAGCATTTCGGTTGAATACAAATCCTGACTTCCCTCCCCGCACTCGTAAAATCCGTGACGATAGACACGGTCCAACCAGTTGGGTCTCCGTCATTCTCACCGAAGGCAAAGAAAGGCAGGTTCGTAAAATGACAGCGGCTGTTGGCTTCCCCACTTTGCGATTGGTAAGAGTACGCGTTGGCGATTTTCACCTGATGAATTTGAAGGCGGGTACTGTACAAGAAATAGACTTGACGTAGTAATGCAATTAGCCAAAAACATATTATTGGTAAGACCATCCGGATTTTCTTTCAATAGAGAAACAGAAGGATCAAATGCTTTTCAGACCAGAATAAAAAATGAGCTGATTGCATCAGTTCAACAAAATGTGATGAAAGAATTTGACTCCCTTGCTGATACGTTGAAATTAAAAGGGGTAAATGTTTTTATTTTTAATGATACAATTTCACCTTCAAAACCTGATGCAATTTTTCCAAACAACTGGGTGACATTTCATGCTGACGGAAGCGCTATCCTGTATCCACTATTTGCTCCTAACAGAAGGCCCGAAAGGAGGCACGACATCCTTGCTTCGTTGAAAAAAAATTTTGAGTTGACAAGCATCGTTGATTTTTCCGCATGCGAAACCGAGGGCAAATTTTTAGAAGGTACCGGAAGTATCGTATTTGATCATGAAAATAAAATTGCTTACGCATGTTCGTCACCTCGAACAAGCAAAGAAATTTTAAAAAAAATTTCAGCACACCTGAATTATGAGATGTTTTTTTTTCATGCGGTGGATGAGTCAGGAAAAGAAATCTATCACACCAACGTGATGATGAGCATTGGCGAAAAATTCGCAGTCCTTTGCGAAGAAAGTATTACCAATGAAATTGAAAGAGAACTGATCAGGAATTCACTCATATTCACCGGTCATGAAGTTATTGAAATCACATTTGAACAAATGAATGATTTTGCAGGAAATATGCTTGCTGTTCAGACCAGTTCGAACGAACAGATTGTCATCCTCTCCCAACGAGCATTCGACAGCCTTGCAGACATTCAGAAAAATAAAATTGAAAAACACGGTCAGTTGACACCACTTTCAATCAACACGATCGAAATGATCGGCGGAGGTAGTGTGCGATGCATGATCGCAGAAATTTTTCTAACAGCCAGAACTTCTAAACGTAACGCATATGACAAAAACAAGAATGGAAGCATTCAGTGACGGAGTAATTGCCATCATCATCACCATCATGGTGCTTGAGCTAAAAGTTCCGCATGATACTCATTGGGAATCGATGAAGGAACTCATTTCAATTTTCTTCAGTTATCTGATGAGTTTTGCCTTCATTGGAATTTACTGGGGCAACCATCATCACCTGCTTCATACCGTTAATCATGTCAACAGCAAAATGCTGTGGGCAAATCTCCACCTTCTGTTCTGGCTTTCCCTCACTCCTTTTGCAACTGCATGGATGGGAGTCAATCATTTTGAAAGCGTCACCGTTGCCACGTATGCCTTCCTGCTGAACATGTGCGGAGTCGCCTATTATATTTTGCTCCGTATTATCCGGGAAGGAAACAAGAACCACGAACACTTATTGATCCCTTTGAAGAAGCAGGAAAAAAAAGGGCTGCGCTCAACCATTGCCTATACCATTGCTATTCCATGCGCGTTTTTACATCCAGCTATCTCAACTGTTATTTTCATCGCAGTGGCAGTGATGTGGTGGATTCCTGACAGGAACATTGAGAAATCAATGCAAGAAAAAAATTGATCATCTACTGCAAAGTTTCCTGAGGTGAAATAACCAATGAATAAGTAACTTCGCTCCTCACTTATAAAAGATACTTTAACATGGATGGAGTAATTCGATTTCTTGCACCTGTAAACAACCAGAGTGCAGACCTGCTTTTCAAAGCGATTGACCAAAAGATCAGTCAGGGTTGCACGAAACTGCATCTCTTGATTTCATCTCCGGGCGGATCTGTATTTCACGGACTCTCTCTTTACAATTACCTGAAAGGAATTCCGATCGATATCTACACCTACAATTTCGGAAGTGTTGATTCCATCGGAGTGGTGATTTACTGCGCAGGTAAAAAAAGATTTTCCGTTCCTCACTCACGCTTTTTAATTCACGGAGTGAAACTGAACATCAATGGAAATCAAAGTATTGATGAAAAACAACTCGAAGAGTATCTGAAAGGATTGCAGATTGATCAACGTAACATCGCGAAAGTAATCGCTGACACAACAAACAGAACCATTGAGGATATTGAAAAGGACATGCACAACAGGACAACATTGAATCCTGATGAAGCAAAAGTGTACGGACTTACTCACGAAGTGAAATCGGAATTGGTGAAGCCCGACTCAGATATGATTACCATCGGAGAACCCATGCAGGGACAACCATTCGGCTCCGGGCAGTTAAGATTTCCTGCTAACGAATCGCTTACTGAATCAACAGTTCAGATCTGAATTGATTTCGGAATTTGCACGCAAATTCAATGAAATCCGCTATGCTTCTTTGCCACATTTTATGTAGGTTTGTCTGATGATTACCGATACGAAATTGAAAAAGAAGATAGACGAAAAAATTATAGAGAAAGCATATGAGCTGATGTGCACAGCACGTGCAATGAGTGATCTGTACGAAGAAAAATCACAGATCACTTCCAAGTATGTACATGCATGTTCTCGTGGACATGAGGCTGTTCAGCTTGCTCTTGGATTGCAATTAAAACCACAGGATTTTCTCTCCGCCTATTATCGTGACGATAGCATTCTACTCGGCATCGGATTAAAACCGTACGAGCTGATGTTGCAGTTGCTCGCCAAACGTGACGATCCGTTTTCAGGAGGAAGAACCTATTATTGTCATCCTGCTTTACGAAGAGATGACATGCCGAAAATTCCGCATCAATCTTCAGCGACAGGAATGCAGGCAATTCCGACAACAGGAATTGCAATGGGAATTCAGTACATGGAGAAAATGAGAAAGCGTGAAAGTGAGAAAGTGCCTGTAGTAGAAAATTCTCACTCTCCCACTTTCTCCCCTTCTCCTCTTCCTGTTGTAGTCTGCTCCATGGGAGACGGTTCTGTTACTGAAGGAGAAGTAGCAGAAGCTTTCCAAATGGCCGTGCTGAAACAATTTCCGATTTTATATTTTATTCAGGACAATGAATGGGATATCTCAGCCAGCGCAAAAGAGATCCGTGCGATGGACGCTGCTGAATATGCAAAAGGATTCAAAGGTCTTGAAGTCCGCAGCATTGACGGAACAGATTTTTTCTCTTCGTATGAAACCATTCGTGAAGTACTTAACATAATCCGCACCGAACGCAGACCTTTTTTGATTCATGCAAAAGTTCCGTTGTTGGCTCATCATACTTCCGGTGTAAGAAGAGAATGGTACAGAGACGATCTCGAAGAACATGCAAAGCGTGATCCGTTGCCGAAATTCAGGAAGCAACTCGTTGAAGAAGGTCATTCGGACAAAGATTTGAAATTGATTGAGACGAGAACAAAACTGCTTGTACAAACCGATTTTGAAAAAGCACTAAAGGCAGAAGATCCGAAACCAGAAGATTTGTTCAACTATAATTTTTCTCCCACACCAATCACGGAAGAAAAAGGAGAACGCGAACCGAAAGGAAAAGAAAAAACATTAATGGTTGACTGTGCGCTGTTTGCTGTGCAGGAACTGATGACGAAACACAAAGAATGTCTGCTGTACGGACAAGATGTAGGCGGAAAATTAGGCGGAGTATTTCGTGAAGCCGCAACACTTGCAGAAAAATTCGGTGACGATCGTGTGTTCAACACACCGATACAGGAAGCATTCATCATCGGAAGTACGGTGGGAATGAGTGCTGCGGGTTGCAAGCCGATTGTGGAAGTTCAGTTTGCAGATTACATCTGGCCCGGCTTAAATCAATTGTTCACGGAAGTGAGTCGTTCATATTATTTAAGCAACGGCAAATGGCCGGTGAGTTGCATCATTCGTGTTCCGATTGGTGCATATGGAAGTGGCGGACCATATCATTCAACAAGTGTT
>JAYTXY010000057.1:0-7356 GCA_043742705.1 Bacteroidota bacterium | reverse complement strand
GCGTTCGGTTAAATCACGCATCACCAAAACAGGTTTACCAAGAGAAGGTGCTTCTTCCTGCAAACCTCCGGAATCAGTGAGTACAACATAACTGCGGTTGATCAGCCATATAAAAGCAGGATAATCCATCGGCTCAATCAGGTGAATATTTTTCAGGTTTTGCAAAATCCGGTTGACAGGTTGCTGAACATTTGGATTGAGATGAACCGGATACACAAACTCAACATCCTGAAATTTTTCAGCGACTTCTTTGATTGCATGGCAAATATTTTCAAACGGTGCTCCGAAACTTTCCCTGCGATGCCCGGTGATAAGTACCATTCTCTTTGTGAGGTCAACGTTGCTGAACAACTTTTCATACTTTTCTTCCCCGGATTTTTTCACAAGCTCAAGTCCGAGAAAAAGCGCATCAATTACCGTGTTGCCGACATTGTACAAATGCTGATGAATATTTTCTTTTTCGAGATTCTCCGTTGATTTCTGTGTCGGTGTAAAATGAAAATCCGATAACCTTCCGGCCATTACACGATTCATTTCTTCAGGGAAAGGAGAATATTTATTTCCGCTACGCAATCCTGCTTCGATGTGAGCCACTTTTATTTTTTTGTAATACGCAGCAAGTGCTCCGATGAATGATGTAGTAGTATCTCCCTGCACAAAAACCAATTGTGGCTGAAAATCAGCCAACACTTTTTCCATGGCTTTTAAAGCAGTGACCGTTACATCAAACAAACTTTGCCCGGGACGCATGATGTTGAGATCGAAATCCGGAACGATGCCAAAAAAAACAAGAACCTGGTCGAGCATCTCGCGATGTTGTGCAGTCACGCAAACTTTCACCTCACACTTTTCAGGATGTTGTTGAAATTCCCTGATCAGCGGAGCCAGTTTAATGGCTTCAGGTCGGGTTCCGAAAATGAAAAGCAATTTTGTTTTTGAATGGGGCATATATACGTCCGTACTGTATTGTCCTTTTAAACTTCTTTATACAAAGACATCGGTTGAATGTTGCAAGGTAAACAACAAGAATAAAAACTAATTTTACGTCAATCTATGACTCATCTTTCTTATCCCGCCATGATTAAAGCTGAGGCTCAACGCCTTGGTTTTGACTACTGTGGTTTTGCCAAAGCAGAGTTTCTCGAACAGGAAGCTCCGCGTCTTGAGCAATGGTTGCTGCAAAACAAACACGGACAAATGAAGTACATGGAAAATTATTTCGACAAGCGTCTCGATCCCCGGAAGCTGGTGGACGGAGCGAAATCGGTAATCTCCCTGCTCTACAATTATTATCCTGAAAAAAGACAGGTGAATGAAGAAGCATCTAAAATTTCAAAATATGCTTTTGGAACAGATTATCATCTTGTAATCAAGGAAAAACTGAAAGAACTTTTGTATTTCATCCGGGAAAATATTGGTGATGTAAACGGACGTGCTTTTGTAGACTCTGCTCCTGTAATGGATAAAGCATGGGCAATGAAAAGCGGACTTGGATGGATAGGAAAAAACAGTAACCTCATCAACAAAAATAACGGATCCTTTTTTTTCATTGCTGAGTTAATTCTTGATCTCGATCTTGAATACAATTCTCCCATCGAAGACTATTGCGGAACATGCACGCAATGCATTGATGCCTGTCCGACAGAAGCCATTGTTCAACCTTATGTGGTGGACGGAAGCAAATGCATTTCTTATTTCACCATTGAATTGAAGGAAGAAATTCCTGTTGAGGTAAAAGGGAAATTTGAGAACTGGGTTTTCGGTTGCGACATCTGCCAGGATGTTTGTCCGTGGAACCGTTTTTCAAAGCCGCATCGTGAGCCGCAGTTCAATCCAAAGCCGGAGTTGATGGAGATGACAAAAAAGCAATGGGAAGAAATTACGGAAGAAGTCTTCGCAAAATTATTTCAAGACTCGGCTGTAAAACGAACCGGTTACAAAGGATTAAAAAGAAACCTCGGGTTTCTCAGCCAATAAATTATGGAAAATGGATCAGGAAAATTTCCTGAACACTTCGATCACAACATTGTGATACGCTGCAAAAGTGGCAACACACCATATCTTCAACAATCGTCTTTCGTCCTTCTTTAAAAACTGAACCGCTTTGGTTAGTTCTTTTCTGAAAAGGTTTTTATCAAAACTAACCTTGGTAAGAATCTGCTTGGTGTACTCGAACATGTTTTGCAGGTTTTGGTTTTGGAGGTGCTAATGTACTACACTCCCGAACGCGTGTCAAGAAAAAACATTGAAAACCTTTCACTTTTTTTCAACTTTTTATTTTCAACACTTTCAGATTGTCATGAAATTGTCTGCTTCTCGTTCCAGCGATATGAATTTTGTTGCAATCCCGCTAAATCAATTACACGATCCACTACAGTGGCAGCAAGCTCTTCAATGGTGACGGGTTTTGAATAATAGGAAGGTGAAGCCGGACAAATAATACCTCCTGCTTCAGTGATTGTTTTCATATTATTGATATGAATGAGACTGAAAGGTGTGTCACGCAAAACAAGAATCAGCTTTCTCCTTTCTTTCAGGATTACGTCAGCTGCTCTTGAAATAAGATCATTGGAAATTCCTGAAGCAATGCGAGCCATTGTTCCCATGGAACACGGACAAACAATCATCGTTTTATATTGTGCGGAACCGGAAGCGAAAGGCGCAAAGAAATCATCGCGTTTGTACATCTTAAAAGGAATCTTTTCATAGTCTGTATTTCCGAGTTCAAATTTCCAGACTTCCTTCGCATTGTCTGACATCACCACGCCAACATCTTCAATTTGGTCGTGCAATGACTGAAGTTTTTCCACAAGGAGTTTTGCATACACTGCACCACTCGCACCCGTTATACCTGCAATTATTTTATGCTTCATCGAGTTGAAGGTAGGAAAGAAAATCAGGAAGCCGAATGATTCGTCAATCTTTTTTTTGCTTTATAATTAAAAATCCAGATACCGATCAGCGCGCCAATGGCGTCAGCGGCCGCATCACGAACATCTCCGCTACGGTGTATGAAAATGTATTCCTGCAGAATTTCAATCACACAACCATAAACGCAGCTAATCAGCAGTGATGAAAGTCTAGGATTCGTCCTGAGAAAATGTATGGCATCCTGTTTAAGAAAACCTTTGATTAATAGGTAACTTAATATTCCGAAGACAATAAGATGAACTATTTTATCAGGTCTCAGCCAATCAAGAAAGTCAAGATGCGGAATCCGTTGACCGGGAATACCGCAAATGATGAGAATGAAAAGCGCCCACAACAATGCAGAACGTAAGGATTTTAAAAACATGCTTGTCGGAAACTTCTATGCACTTACTCCTGTCAATGCACGGTAATCTGCGGCTGACATCAGCGCATCAACATCAGAAGGATTAGATAATTCAATGCGAATCATCCAGCCTCCACCATAAGGATCCTTATTCACCTGTACAGGATCTGTCACCAGGTTATTATTTACAGCCGTCACTTTACCTGCGACAGGCATAAAAAGATCAGACACGGTTTTCACTGCTTCCACAGTTCCAAAGACAGCTTCCGTCTCCAGTGATTCTCCTTCTGTTTCGATATCCACATACACGATGTCACCCAATTCGCCTTGAGCAAAATCAGTGATGCCAACAGTGGCTACGTTACCTTCTATTTTGACCCACTCGTGGTCCTTGGTATACTTCAGATGATCAGGAAAATTCATGGTGTTAAATTTTGTTCAAACCTACTTCAATTTTCTTAAATGAGCAATCCTTAAATTAGTTCAAAGTTCTTAGTTCAAAGTTCAAGGGTGCTTTATTTACTATCAGGCTTGGTCAAGTGTACAGATGACACAAATTGAATTACAACTTCAAAACGAAAAGAGGAATTAAATCTTCAAATATCTCAAAGCTCCGAACTCTATACTTTGAACTAAGAACTTTGAACTTCCTGTTTATTGTGCCAGCGTAAACCGAATACTGATTCCCGCGTTCACATTGGAAGTAGGATAGGAAGATGAGACAAACGGATTCGTGATGTTCGTGTCATAAAAAGCTTTTACATTAAACCGTTCATTGATCGCATAATCTGCCGACAGTTTATAGGAAATGGTCTGTGTTCCGGCACTTGGTTGATTGGTTCCTTCAATCAGTTTCCTGATGATGGTTCTGTTATCACGCAAGGTGAAATCGGCTTTCAGGTTGAGATCGCTGGAAAGTTTTTTCTTCCCTCCGCCTGAACGTATAAACGGCAGTGTGAAATTTTTGATCTTGTAACCAAGACCCACAGTATAATCTTTACCACGGACTTCTGTAATCTGGATATTAGAATAAGACAAGGTAACAGTGCGGTCAAGTTTGTACTCAAAGCGGGTTTGCAGACTGTTCTTCCATGTGATCTCAATGCCAAGCAAAGGGCCGAATTGTTCCGCAATAGAAACCTGTTGAATAGAATACTGAGGAACGAAATTTCGTACAGTATCACGTGTGGAGGAATATCCGTTTTGTTTCAGAAATTCCTGGTTCAGTAAAAAGGAATTGATGCTGTACATTGAACGGTATCCATGTGTGATGGTGAATGTCTGGAAATATTTTTGCGCCCACTTCATCTTGGAAAATCCGTCATAGGTAATCCGCCAGTTGGGCAGCGGAGTTTTCGGAAATTGATTCACCATGGAAGCGGATGGTTTCTTTCCCGAATACGCAGCGAGGAATGAATAGGTAAGCACTTCCTGTTGCGAAGCATTGTATCCTGAATTGTAGCCGGCAGTATCAAAACCTCCGGTGTAATTCGGATTTAATCCGGCAAGAATTTGTGAAAAATCCTTTCTGTATTCTCCAAACTTTGTAAAGTTCTCATTTGAATAATCTGCATTGTCATCCACAAAAGCTGTATTGATTGACAGGAACGACATTGAAAAGTTACCAGACTCCGTTGGGCTGAACGATTGATAAACCCCTTCTGCAGTTGCTTTGTAATACTCGTTGTGAGTAAGCGTATAGTTTCTGCTGGCAGTCAGTTCAATTTTAAGATTCTTGAAAGGCTCTACTGAAGCTCGTGCACTGAAGTTTTTAAATTCCGTAGTCGTGTAATTGGAATTGAGTGACGTATCGTTAGTAAGCCATTGGTAACGGGCTGCATCTGCGCGTGGATCACGCTGGCTTCCGAAAACAAAACCCCATCCGGGCGCTGTTGAAGAAGGAGCTCCGGCACCACTGAAAGGATATTTGTAATTAAAATCATTACCGAAATAATCCGGTGTTCCGTAAAAGCCGGGCATCATAATTCCGTTGGTCTCTGTGTAGGTGAATCCTACAGTTTTCACACTCATTATTAATCTAGCCAATCCTTTAAAAACAGGCTCAAGCACGTTTGGTTTTTCTTTCAAAGCAGAATCAAGCAATGCATCTCCGGGTTGTTTTGGCAGCTTTGGCAACTTGGGTTGCTTCTCAGGTTTTGGTTTATTCGTGTCCTGGTTTATTTTTTTAAAGTATGAAATCTTATTGTACAAACTAACCATGTTGAGGCTGCTTGTCAATGAAAGACCCTGGGAGTTCGCAATGTTATTTGCGACAGCTTTATTTACAGCATACTGTCCGTTGGCAGAATCGAATGCCAGAGGCCCGGCATTCCATGTGTAGTCTCCATTGTAAGACGTACTCATTGTAATCCAATCCGTGATTGGAATTTTCGAAAGCGGAACATTGTAACTTGCTCTTATGTTGTGATGGTATCTCTTAAGTCGCCCGAGATCCGTTAAGTTATGAAGTATGGAATCTCTTTCCTCACGCGTATCAATTCGTCCGGGAGGTTCGTCAATGTTGGCTTCTGCGCGAGCATCAAAATCAAGTTTGAGTGATTTTGTCAGATCATATTTTATACCGTATTCACGCGTCATACGGTACGTTTTTACGAAAGTCGGATCAAGATGAAAACCCAATCCGCTGTTGTCACGAATCTGAGTTTCAGAATACGTGCGTTCAAGGCTTCCTACAAATGACAACTGGGATGGAAGCAGGTTGAAGTTAAAATCTTTCACCAGCTTTAACCAGGGCGAATCAAGCGCTTTCACTTTTGTGAACGGAGAAATTCCTTTGGGAGATGCACTGTAGTTGTACCCGATAATTGCCTGGTGCGTGCGTGCCGTACTAAATTCGATATCCTGATTGTGTTGAATCTGCTCCGTGTATGCATAGGTGAAATTCAGGTTCTCTACATCATAGATGTGTGACTTTTGATTCTTGCCCGTCTTCACTTTTTTCACACTGGTGAAATTGAGACTCTTTCGTTGCGTGTAATCCTGTGCGGAGCTTTGTATCGAATCACGCACGTGTGAATTAGGAGCAGCATCAAGACTGGTCTGAAACAACACATCGGGATCAAGTGGATTGTATTGCGGATCAATGAATGATTCTGAGTATCCAAAGAACATCGGAATTTTAATTCCTGATTTTTCAGGAAGAAATTTTCCCAACTCCAGTGAAGTAGAAAAATCGTAAGACGTTTTGTTCACCTTGTCACGTTCACTCACTTTCTTTTCGATACTTCCCCATCCGGCAGTGCTGTGATTTCCGACCAATGTCATCGTTCCCAGATCGGCCAGTTTGGCTGTAACGCGTGCAGTTGCTGCCCATCCACCTTTCTCATCAAAATCAGATAAGCGCAATTCATTCACCCATACTTCTCCGCAGAGTTTCGCTCCCGTTCCTGTCGGTGATTTCGGATTCCTGATTCCGATCATCATAGCGCGTACGTTACTCAGGTTAGGTGTTCCCTTTATGGTAATTTTACGTGTTCCATCTGAAACAGAAAAAGGTGTCAGCAGGCTGATGGCATGATTTGATAATATGGCATTGTTACGCTGCAATTTTGCATTCACCAAATTATCGAGCACGATCTCCATGTTATTTGCTTCGGGCCATATCTCATAAGGATTGATAGTTCCCGCTGCGGTAATGGTCAATGGAATTTCATACTCATAATAATTATCACTGAAGTCACTTCCTAAACGAAGGAAGCATGTAAGGTCACCGTATTTCAATGCATCACTTCCTTCAAGCGATTCAGCATGGATAAACATTTTCAGTTTTTTGTAAGCGCGAATGTCAACCTGTGTTGTCTTGAACGCTGCACGTGCATCACCATCCTGTAAATCGCAAACACGCAGCGACAACGATTGTTCATTCAGTGTAGAAAGCTGTTGCACGGAAATGTCGCGTTCTTTTTCAATGCCGGGAGGAAGTACATACGGAACAGGTTGTCGATTCCCGTTTTCTTCGATACTCACCGATGACACGTCAAAAATTGTATTGCCCGGAACTTCAGGTGTAGGGCTGTATTCTCCGGGTTGCAGAAGTGAAGAATTGTATTTTCTCCATTCAC
>JAYTXY010000056.1:0-55137 GCA_043742705.1 Bacteroidota bacterium | reverse complement strand
CGCGTTGCTGCTGAAACAAGAAATTATCTCAACGCCATAAATTTTGTTGAAGTGGAGACTCCCGTACTTATTAAATCAACTCCGGAAGGAGCGCGTGATTTTGTAGTTCCTTCTCGCATGAACCAGGGGGAATTTTATGCGCTGCCGCAATCTCCCCAAACATTTAAACAGTTATTGATGGTGGCGGGAATGGACAAATATTACCAGGTTGTGAAATGTTTTCGTGATGAAGATTTGCGAGCCGACCGTCAACCTGAGTTCACACAGATTGACTGCGAGATGAGTTTTATTGAGCAAGAAGATATTCTTCAAACATTTGAAGGAATGATTCGTCATCTTTTTAAAACAGTGAAAGGAGTGGATGTTCCTTCTTTACCGCGCATGACGTTTGAAGATGCAATGAAACAATATGGAAACGATAAGCCTGACATTCGTTTCGAGATGAAGTTGGTTGAATTGAAACCACCTGTAAACGCTGGCGGAAAAGTCCTTCCCTTTGGGGAGGATTTAGGTGGGGCTGGTTTCAAAGTCTTTGATGATGCAGAATTAGTTGTTGCAATTTGTGCAAAAGGATGTGTGGAGTATACACGCAAACAACTGGATGAATTGACAGAATGGGTAAAGCGTCCGCAGATTGGAGCAACGGGATTGGTGTATGCACGATGGAACACGGATGATTCTTTGAAATCATCAGTAGATAAATTCTATGACACAGACGCTCAAAAAAAATGGTTTGAAAACTGCGGAGGACAGCAAGGAGATTTAATTTTGATTTTAGCCGGAGAAAAAAATAAAACCCGCAAAGCGATGAGTGAGCTTCGCCTTGAAATGGGAAACCGTCTTGGCTTGCGAAACAAAGATGAGTACAAAGCATTGTGGGTGCTTGATTTTCCATTGCTGGAATACAACGATGAAACAAAACGTTGGCATGCTATGCATCATCCGTTTACGTCACCGAAACCGGAAGACATTGCATTGCTCGGAAAAAATCCGGGTGAAGTGAGAGCGAATGCGTACGACATGGTGATCAATGGAACAGAAGTGGGCGGAGGCTCTATTCGTATTCACAACAAAGAGTTGCAACAAAAAATGTTTTCCATTCTTGGGTTTACTCCGGAAGATGCGCAAAGCCAATTCGGTTTTTTAATGAATGCATTTGAATTCGGAGCACCACCGCATGGAGGTATTGCTTTTGGCTTTGATAGACTTTGTTCGTTGTTTGGAGGTTCTGACTCAATCCGCGATTACATTGCTTTTCCGAAAAATAATTCAGGAAGAGATGTGATGATTGATGCTCCGTCATCGCTTCATACTGATCAGTTGAAGGAATTGGGTATCAACGTTAACGTAAAGTAATCAGTTCAATAGTTCATTAGTTCGTTGGTGAAGATTACCAATGAACCAATGAACTAATAAACCAATGAACTAATGAAAACCATCGATCAATATAATTTTTCGGGACACAGAGCCCTGGTTCGTGTTGACTTCAACGTTCCGCTTGATAAGCAATTCAACGTTACAGACGATAGCCGCATTCGCGGTGCATTACCAACGATCAACAAAATTCTAAAAGATGGTGGAAGTGTGGTACTAATGAGCCATCTCGGAAGGCCGTTGAAGAAATTGAAAGAAGACGGTACCGTTGATTTTCAAAAATTCACATTGAATCATACCGTTAAAAAAACAGCAGAGTTGCTTGGGCGCGAAGTAAAGTTTGCGAATGACTGCATCAGTGACGAAGCATTTAATTTATCACACAATTTAAAAGCCGGAGAAGTTTTGTTATTGGAAAATCTCCGCTTTTACAAAGAGGAAGAAAAAGGAGACGAAGGGTTTGCGAAAAAGCTTTCAGCTCATGGAGACGTTTATGTGAATGATGCATTCGGAACAGCTCATCGTGCACATGCTTCAACGGCAGTGATTGCAAAATTTTTTCCTGAAAAAAAGTTCTTCGGTTATCTCATGGCAAGTGAATTGACAAATGCCGACAAGGTTATTTACAATGCACAACATCCGTTCACGGCTGTAATGGGCGGAGCAAAAGTGTCTGATAAAATATTGATCATCGAAAACCTTTTGGATAAAGCCGACAACATCATCATTGGCGGAGGAATGGCTTACACTTTCTTTAAAGCATTGGGAGGGAAGGTCGGAAATTCATTGGTGGAGGAAGATAAACTCGGTCTCGCAAAACAACTGTTAGAAAAAGCAGAGGAGAAAAATTGCGAAATTATTCTTCCGTTTGATTCTATTATCGGAGATAAATTTGATAATGAAGCGAACACATCAGTCGCAGAAAACAACAATATTCCAGCAGGCTGGATGGGATTGGATCTTGGTCCAAAAGCCGTTGCTGAATTTTGTGATGTGATAAAAAATTCGAAAACTATTTTGTGGAACGGACCGATGGGCGTTTTTGAAATGAAAAAATTTGAAAACGGAACACGTAAAATGGCTGAAGCCATTGCGGAAGCAACATCAAAAGGATCTTACTCACTAATAGGAGGAGGAGATTCTGCCGCTGCCATCAGCAAGTTTGGATTGGCGGATAAAGTAAGTTATGTTTCCACCGGTGGAGGAGCATTGCTGGAATATTTCGAAGGGAAAGTTTTGCCCGGAGTAAAAGCGATTGTTGAGTAGTAATTTAGTTCATTAGTTCATTTGTATTCCCACCAATGAACTAGTGAACCAATAAACAATCTTTTATACTACTTTCAACTTCCTCTTTTCTTTTTCTCAATCCAGCTATTTACATTTTCAGAAAGCAGATTTAATGGCAGCGAACCATTGGTGAGGATTACATCATGAAATTCACGCAGGTCGAATTTTTCACCGAGATCTCTTTTTGCTTTCTCGCGCAACTCAAGAATTTTAAGCATCCCGATTTTATAACCGGTAGCCTGTGAAGGCCATACTGTATAACGGTCAATTTCTTTCCTGCTGTCACCCTCAGGATTCGGAGTGTTCGTGAGAAAATAATCGAGCGCCTGCTGACGCGTCCACTTCTTATAATGAATGCCGACATCTACCACCAATCTTGCTGCGCGAAAAACTTCATTGGCAAGTCGACCGAAATCAGAATACGAATCTTTGTACAAACCGATTTCTTTCGGAATAAGTTCTGAATACAGCGCCCATCCTTCTACGTACGCTACGTTGCCTCCATGTTTACGAAACTTCGGAATGTTTTTCAATTCCTGTGCAATGGCAATCTGCATGTGATGACCGGGAATTCCTTCGTGATGAGCGAGTGATTCCATCTGATAAATCGGCTGATCGTCCATGTTGTACAGGTTGATGTAATAAGTCCCCGGACGTTTTCCATCTTCAGAAGGGTCTTCGTAAAATGCTCCGCCCGCAGATTTTTCACGGAAGGGTTCAACGGCTTTCACAAGGATATCCGCTTTCGGTTTTGTAACAAACAAAAGATCAAGCTTTGCGCGCATCGTATCGATGATAGCAGTTGCTTTGTCCTTGTATGCTTTTTTTCCTTCCGGAGTATTGGGAAAATAAAATTGTTTGTCAGTACGCATGAACTCGAAAAATTCATGCAGGTTATCATTCTTCCAGTTCACCTGTTTCATGATTGCCTTCATGTCATCATGAATGCGTTTCACTTCCCTTTCTCCGGTTTCAAAAATTTCATCAGGAGTCATATCAGTAGTAGTGGTAACCTTCAACGCTGCCGCATAAAATTTGTCACCATTGGGAAATTTCCATGCTCCGTCATCGGTTGTTGATTTTTTCTCTTCTTCACGGAGGAAAGCGGAAAGTTTTTCATATGCTGGTTTCACCACGTTAACTAAAGCACTCTTTGCATCCTGTATCAACCTGCTCTTCGTTGCTCCATCCACATTTTTCAAGTCGTTGACTTTCGAAATAAAATCATCAAACAACGGACTTTTTTGAGAGGAGTTATCAAACGGTTGACCCATGATTACATTCTTACAATCATTTTGTACCATCGGGAAAACAAACTTCGGGGGAATGATGTTCATGCTGTCGCGCATTTTTAAACCAACTAACACCTGTTCGAAAACCTGCCCTACTTTGTTAAGGCGAGCGATGTAAGCAAGCGCGTCTGTAATTGTGTCAACGCGATGCATGTTAATGAGGAAAGCGGGAAGCCCGGATTGAATTCCATCCATCTGGTTAACCGGGTAATTGTGAAAACGCCATTTAAAATTATCGAGTTCCTGCTGAGCATTGTATTCAAAATAACGGTAACTCAATTTTGTTTGTTGGTCAAGTTTGTCAAAATCGAAACTCTTACGCAATTGCTCAAGTTCCTTTTTTGTG
Organism: Bacteroidota bacterium; assembly: GCA_043742705.1. Classification (GTDB taxonomy): domain Bacteria; phylum Bacteroidota; class Bacteroidia; order AKYH767-A; family 2013-40CM-41-45; genus JAPLDA01. The sequence continues at coordinate 50,838 of JAYTXY010000056.1, read as the reverse complement.
ATCTCATTTTCTTTTCCTGCCCACTCATCAGAACGATCCGTCCATGAATCGTAATCCTTTTTAATTCCCAGGTATGTTTGCCGTTCAGGATTCCGGTTTACCGCTTCGTCATACGTGCTGTCAAAAAAAACATTTACACGATCAGATTCCAACGCAATTTCTTCCGCAGAGAAATTTTTTTGCCCCGGGGTTTTATTAGAATGACAGGCAACCATTGCTGTTACTGAAATAGCAGCGAGAAATAAATTACTTTTTTTCATGCAGATAAAAATTGTGAGTGAAAGTTTTTACTTTTGATTCGAATGTGACATTGCAAATATAATACAGATCACCTTATTGACGTTACAAAACATTCAACTGTTAAATTAACATATGCATTCAAACAATTGTTTCAATGGTTAACATTCGTCCCTCCACCGATTCCGATCAGCAAGCCATTCTCGATATATACAACGATGCTGTGATCAACACGACTGCAACATTTGATACAGATCTGAGAACGTTTGAAAAGCAGTTGGAGTGGTTTAGAAAACATAAAAAAAATCATCCTGTGTTTGTTGCCGTGGAGAACAAACAGGTAATTGGCTGGTCATCGTTGAGTCCGTGGAGCGACCGTTGTGCTTATGATACAACGGTTGAAGTGTCAGTATATGTTCACAAGGATTTTCGTGAGCAAGGCATTGGATCAAAGCTGCTGGAAATGGTAACGCTCGAAGGAAAAAAAGTAAAGAACCATACGGTTATTTCACGGATTGCGCAGGGAAATGAAGCCAGTATTCATTTGCATGAAAAATTTGGTTACCGTCACATCGGTGTAATGAAAGAAGTGGGATTCAAGTTTGGAAAGTTCATTGATGTCCACATGATGCAATTGATGTATTGATTCAGGCACTTTAAATTTTTTCAAGGATAGAAAAGGTTAGCGGACATTCGGTTGTGTCTCAATTTGATTCTTGATATCCGGTTTGCGAATTGTGAATCAGTTTTGAATTTGCGAATGCACCTGATTTGTATATTAGTATATATTCGTAATTCGTAGAGTGAAAATTCAATTCGTACATTCGTTCCGAATAATTCAGATTCATTCATGACGTTTCACCTTTTCATTGCCAGGCGGTATTTTTTTTCGAAGAAGTCGCAGCGTGCGATCAACATCATTTCGCTGATCTCAGTGTTGGGTGTGATGATTGGCACCGGTGCACTCATCATCGTATTATCTGTCTTCAATGGGTTTGAAAAACTGGTCGTTTCGCTTTACAACTCATTCGATCCCGGAATTAAAATTACGCTGAATGAAGGAAAAACATTTGATGCCAATACAATTCCGCTTTCCTCACTGAAGTCAATGAAAGGGGTGAAGGCGATAACTGAAGTGTTGGAAGAAAACGCACTCGTGAAATACCGAGACAAACAATACATTGTTACGGTGAAGGGAGTGAGCGATGATTTTCAAAAAACAAGCGGGCTCGATTCCATGATTTCTGATGGAAGCTTTTTACTTCAACGTGGCGATACGGATTATGCAATTGTTGGTGGAGCGATTGCATACAATCTGAAAATGAACATCGGTGATTTCATGAGCCAACTTGAAATTTATGCACCGAAAAGAAACGCGTCTTCGTTGTCAAATCCTGAAGAAGCATTTAACCGCAGGTTTATTACACCATCGGGAACGTTTGCCGTGCAGCAGGAGTTTGATACAAAGTATGTGATTGTCCCGTTACGTTTTGCGAGAGAGATACTGGAATATGACTCACAATTGTCAGCGCTTGAAATTGCATTGCAACCGGATGCCGATGTGCAGGATGTAAAGCAGCAAATAAAAAAGACACTCGGAGAAAAGTTCAATGTAAAAGACCGGTATGAACAGCATGCCATCCTTTATAAAATTATGAAGAGTGAAAAATGGGCGGTGTTTCTTATTCTTGCCTTCATTTTACTCATCGCTACTTTTAATGTCATCGCTTCGCTTACCATGCTCATCATCGAAAAGCAAAAAGACATTGCCATCCTTCACAGCATGGGAGCAGACACACAATTGCTTCGAAAAATATTTCTCGCTGAAGGATTGTTCATCACATTTATCGGAGCAGTCATCGGTTTGGTAACAGGAGGATTGGTTTGTTTCCTTCAGCAACAATTCGGGTTGATAAAATTAAGCGGAAGCGGTTCGTTTGTGATCGATGCGTATCCTGTACAGATGCAGGCAACTGATTTTATCTATGTCTTCATCACAGTGTCCATCATTGGATTGCTTGCAGCATGGTATCCTGCAAAGAAGCTGGTGGAGAAAAAGATTTCGTTGCAAGCTGTGAGAGCAGACGAATAAATTTAAGTTAAAAGAGAATAAAGTCAAGATTCAAATTACTATCCGGAATGGAACAAAGTGTCATCATCGTTGCAGGTGGAAGCGGAAACAGGATGAATGCCGGCATTCCTAAGCAGTTTGTTTTGCTTGGTGGAAAGCCAATCCTGATGCATACCACTCAGCGCTTTGCTGAAGCGGATGCTTCCATCGAGATCATTGTTGTTCTTCCGAAGAATGAAATCGATGGATGGAAAGCGTTGTGTGAAAAATATTCCTTTTCAATTGCTCATACTGTTGTTGAAGGTGGAGAAACGCGTTTTCATTCTGTGAAGAATGGATTAGCTTTTGTTAAAGAAAAATCCATTGTTGCAATTCATGACGGAGTCAGACCTTTTGCAAGTCCTGCTTTAATCAATAAATGCTTTACAGAAGCTGAGAAAAACGGAAGCGCTGTTCCCGCAATTTCATTGAATGATTCCATCCGAAAAACAGAAGGAGATAAGAATTCAATAGCAGACCGTTCTTCATTTGTAATTGTTCAAACTCCGCAATGTTTCGATTCGGAAATTCTGAAGGCTGCGTATGAACTAACGTATCAAACAACTTTTACAGATGATGCAAGTGTAGTGGAGCATTCCGGAAAAAAAATACACCTTGTTGAAGGAGAACGTGAGAATATTAAAATCACTTATCCATTCGACATGATCACGGGAGAATTAATTCTCCAAAAATATTTTCCCCGAAAATAAAAAAGTGCAGGAAGTTTTTCCTGCGCTTTTAGAATTCATTTTTTAATGCTTACGATTGTCCGCCATCTTCTTTTCTTCGAGGCATCGGAAGAACTCCCGCCATTTCACCAATCACATTAATCAGTTCTTTGTCGGACGGAACAATAATCTTTGAATTGTTTGAAAGCGCTTTTTCCAACGCTTCCAGTTTGCGAAGTGTTTGTGCATTACCGACAAAATATTTTTCTGCAGCTTCATTTACCAATGCAATTGCCTGCGCTTCACCTTCGGCACGTAAAATATTTGCAATCTTGATTCCTTCCGCTTTTTTTATCTCTGCACGTTTCTCGCCATCAGCACGGGTTTCAACGGCAGTTGCAAAATCGATGGCAGCCATTTTTTCATTTTCCGCTTTCACGATTTTATTCATCGTTTCCTGAACATCTTTTGGAGGATCAATTTCTTTCAACTCTGTCCGTACAATTTCAATTCCCCAATCATGCGTTTCTTCCAGCAAGGTTGCGTACAAACTCTTGTTGATTTTTCCACGCTCGCTGTTTGCAGATTTAAGCGTCATCGTACCAATGATATTTCTTAACGTGGTTCGCGCAAGATTCACGATCTGGTAAGAAATGTTGTTGACGTTGTATTGTGAATTCTTAACACTGTCTTCGTCAATTTTAATTTTGAAATAAACCTGTGCATCCACACGCGCGTTCAGGTTGTCGAACGTGATGATCTCCTGCGATTCGGCATTGATCATTTGTTCTGTTGTATTAATCTGGTACATGCGATCGATAAAAGGAATAATCCAGTGAAATCCAGGAACCGCAAAGTGATGGTATTTTCCAAGTCGTTCGATTAATCCGCGGTGAGTAGGACGAACAATTCGGACACCAAGAAAGAACAACACGATCACACCGATAATCACCGGCGAAAAACTTAAGGTAGAAGAAGCATCCATGGGAAGAATTTTTTTGTAAAAGTAATCAAATAAAAAAAGCCTGTGATTTTGTCACAGACTTTGCAGTTTTAGATGCTTTTTTACCAACTGTCTTTATCCTTTACAGGCTTCTCATTCATTACAGCTTTTTTCAGATCTCTGATAAGTTCCAGTGTGTACTGGTTGAGCTGTTGGAGATAACCGGTATAAGCCGGAAGTGACGTTTGTGTCTTCACATCCATCCATCGCTCGCAGGGAAAATAGGATGTTTGTTTCAGGTTAAACTCCGTAATCTCGTATTTGAAGCGACCATCTTTTGCAGCAACGGTAATTGTGTATTGAATCAGTCCGGCATCTGATTTCGAACCATCTTTATCCGGAGTATTATAGATTTTAAAACGCGGTTTTCCGACAATCTTAAATTTCAACTCATCGTTTTCGCGAATGACTTCTGTCGGGTTTTTATAAAAAGTGTTGAACCAACTCAATGCCCGCTTGTAAAGAACATCTGCTTTTATGTTGCCAACTTCCGTCACGCCTTCATATGTAATTAGCTTTGTGATGGAATCAATATGCAGTTGAACAACAGCAGCGGGTTGCTTTTGTGCATTCACGCGGATTGTTACAACAGAAAGAAGTAGAAATGCAATCGACAGTTTTTTCATTACAAGAATAGTTTTGAGTTGTAAAACTAAATGAAAAATCTGAATGACAGGTGATGATTAACCCGGAAAAAAATCAGCTGTTAACAGGAACCTTGATCTTCGCTCCGGCTTTCAAAACATGGCCCTTGGAAATTTTGTTCACCGCTTTCAATTGGTTGATGTTAGCAAGGTCATAACGCTTGGCAATGCTGAAAAGCGTGTCGCCGGGTTGCACCACGTAAATAATGTACTTCGAAGTTGATTTGTCTGACTTAACCGTAGACTTTGCTTTTGCTTTCGATACTGTTGTCACAGCTTTTGGAACGTCAACAGTTTCTTCAGTTGCATCGATTGATTGATTTTCTTCGGAGGATGCCAATTGCTCACTTCCTTCCGTATCTTCTTCACTACTCTTCACAACAGCAACTTGCTCGTTGGCAGAAGACGCGATGGTCAGTTTTTGTCCGGGAGCAATTCTTCCTTTACGAAGTTTGTTCCAGGATTTAATATCTGTTTCGGAGCAATTGTATTTATAAGCAACAGAAGCAAGCGTTTCACCGTGCTTCACAACGTGAGTTATGCTCGAAACAGATTTTACGGAAGAAGGAGCCTCACAATACGGACCTAATTTGTCAAGACCAATGGAACTGTAGTAATCATTGATCATGTCCTTTACAACTTCGTTACGGAGATTCGGAGAACGGGAGCCAAGGACAATGCTGATCAACCGATGATCGCATTTGTTGGAAGTGGCAGCGAGACAAAACCCGGCTCTTTTCGTGTAACCGGTTTTCATTCCGTCAACTTCACCTTTGTAATCAATAGTAAGGTGATTATGATTTCTGATCACACTGGTGCTGCGTCCGTTGTTGATGTCTGCATAACCCATTCCGGTTACCTGAAGAATCTCATCGTACTTCAGCATTTCAAGAGTGAGGATGAGCAAGTCAGTAGGTGAAGCAGAATTGTCGAACAGTTTTCCGCTGGCAGGGAGTCCTGTAGGATTTCCATAGTACGTACTGTTCATGTTTATTTCTCTTGCACGTGTATTCATGCGATCAACAAACGACTGAACATCTCCGCCAACATATCGCGCCATTTGTTCTGCAGCTTCGTTATTGGAAGCAATCATGGCTGCTTTAAAAATATCGAGTAGGGAATAATTTACGTTTTCAGTAACGGTGCGTTTCTTTTTTCCTCTTCCCATCCTGATTTCGCGTGTCCAGTGAACATTGTCTGTCCAGTTGACTTTTCCGGCGTGAATATCTTCAACGGTAATCAAGGCAACCATCATTTTTGTAAGTGATGCAATCGGGTAAGGCATGCTCATCTCTTTTTGCCACACTATTTTTTTATTCTCCAGATCGTAAAGAAGTCCGGCTCTCATTTCTCTTTCGTTCACAGAGATGGAAGCATCAGGCTGGAATAAAAAACTTCCTGCCGGATTATAAAAATTAATGATTGCAGTAGTATCAGCAGGAGTTTTTCCTGAAGCAAAAGAGCCTGGCAAAATAAAAGAAAAGAGTAAACATACACCGAGACAAATGGTGTTCAGAAACGTATGTTTTCTTTTTGCAGTTTTCATGTCCTTGCTAATCTTCTAATTCTCTATAAGATACAATCTTAACGGAGTCTTGTCAACTTAATTTGATCGTAATTCTTTCAGTTTTTACTTCAAAATTAAGGTTCTTATACTTCGGCTGCAAAATAACGTTTCCTTTTTTGAGATATTATGAAATAAAAACAATTTTCTCGTTTCCCGCCATCGTCTCGAAAGCATGAAACTCTTTGGCGAAAGTCCGGAAATACTTTATTGATAGAAAGCTTTCCTGAACGGGTTTTACATTATAAGTGGCTCGATGATTTCCATCATCTTACATTCATTGTAAATTGAATTTCTTTGCGTGAATTTTTGACGAAAGGGTTGAAAAGGCAGCAGTTGCCTTAAAGAACATTTTGAGTTCAAAGAAATCGTTGTATATTCATCCCCTTAAATAGTCAGATAGGTTTATCTGACTTAAAATGATAATGGATTACAAACTAATCGACTGGTTATCAACACACATGATATTTGCTTTGGTCATTTCTTTTTTTATCCTTTATTTTGAGCACCCAAAATTTGCCCTTACAAGGCAGCGGGTTATTTATTTGTCAGGTTTTAGGATTTGATTGTCTTTGCAGTAGGGTTAATTGAATTTAGATAATAACTGGTTAAAAACATAAATTAGACAGAATGGTTTCAACTACTCTTCACCAGAAAATGAAGAAGTTTACAATACCTGCCGAGTTAAAGAAGGCAGGTATTTATCCTTACTTCAGGCCCATTGAGGAAAATCACGATACGGAAGTTACAATAGGGGGAAAGCGGGTTCTGATGTTCGGATCAAACAGCTACATGGGCTTAACCAATCACCCAAAGGTGAAAGAAGCTGCGAGCATTGCTCTCGAACGTTATGGAAGCAGCTGCTCCGGCTCACGTTTCCTGAACGGGACCTCTAAGCTCCATATCGAGTTGGAAGAAAGGCTGGCTGACTTTGTCGGCAAAGAAGCTGCGTTGGTTTTCAGCACAGGTTATCAAACCAATTTAGGTGTTGTAGCTACGCTTACCGGTCGTCATGGAGTTTTATTATTGGATGAACTCGACCACGCTTCTATTATTGAAGGAAGCCGTTTGTCTTTTTCAAGAGTTCTGAAATTTGCTCACAACGATATGAACGAACTTGAAAATCAACTTCGTTCAATTGATGATGACAGGATAAGAATGATTGTGGTGGATGGAATCTTCAGTATGGAAGGTGACATTGCTGATTTACCTTCCATCGTTAAGCTTGCCAATAAATATGGTGCTGCTTTGATGGTAGATGATGCGCATGCATTGGGTGTTCTCGGAAAACATGGTGAAGGGACAGCTGCTCATTTCGGATTGACGAATGAGGTTGATCTCATCATGAGCACATTCAGCAAATCGTTGGCATCACTCGGCGGATTCGTTGCAAGTAACAAAGACATTATCAATTACCTCAAACATAATGCACGCTCGATGATTTTCAGCGCGAGCATTCCTCCGTCAGCTGCAGCTGCTGCGTTGGCTGCTCTTGAAATCATTCAAAGTGAGCCGGATCGTCTCGATCATCTTTGGGCAAACACGCGTTACGCCACTGAGACTTTAAAAAACCTTGGCTTTGACATTGGCAAAACCGAGACTCCAATCATCCCGATTTACATTCGTGATGACATGACCACGTTTAAATTTACCAACCGTTTGTTTGAAGAGGGTGTGTTTGTGAATCCTGTTGTTTCGCCTGCAGTAAAAAGCGATTCATCACTGATCCGTATGTCATTAATGGCTACACACTCTATCGCACAAATTGAACAGGCGATTGATAAAATACATAAGGTGGCTAAAGAACTGGGAGTTTTCGCTTTACAGGAAATGATCGCCAATGGCACAAATCACCGTTAAGAAAATTGCATCTTCGGGTGGTGAGGTAAAGAAGTTCATCGACTTTCCTCACGATCTGTATTCAGGTGATTCCAATTACGTTCCGGAACTTTACATATCCCAGGAGAAACTTTTTAACCGGAAGAAAAATCCATTCTTCCAGCATGCGGAAGTAGATCTTTTTCTTGCATACAGGGATGGAAAAATCGTTGGTCGTGTTGCTGCTGTTGATAACGGAGGGTACAAAAAATTCACCGGCAACAACGATGGCTTTTTCGGATTCTTTGATGTGATCGAAGATTACGCTGTAGCTGAAGCATTGCTCAATACCGTAAAGGATTGGTGCAAGCAAAAAGGATTATCAGGAATTATTGGTCCTGTTAATTTTTCCACGAACGATACCTGCGGAATGCTAATCGACAGTTACGATGTTCCTCCCGTCATCCTGATGACGTACAACAAAAAGTATTACAACGATTTCATGGAACGTTACGGTTTCCGGAAAAAGATGGACATGCTCGCGTACAAAATCGGAACGAAAGAAAATATGAACCAGCGTGTGATTGCGTTGCGTCCTTCTCTTGAAAATCGGTTGAAGAGAGACGGTATCATCATCCGCAAGTTCAACATGAAAAAATTCAAAGAGGAAGTGGATAAACTCCATGACGTCTACAATGCCGCCTGGGAAAAGAACTGGGGTTTTGTTCCCATGACAAAAGACGAATTTCGTTTTGCAGCGTCCGACATGAAAGCGATTGTAGATACCGATTTCGCTTACGTTGCCGAACACAACGGCAAAGCAATTGGTTTTGGATTGACGATTCCCAATCTGAATGAAGTCACAATCAAGATTAAACGGGGGCGATTATTTCCAACCGGACTTTTTAAGATTCTGATGAATCAGAAAAAAGTAAAGAGTGTTCGTATCATTACACTTGGTGTCATCGAAGGATATCGTAAAGCCGGAATTGATGCCTGTTTTTATGCGATGAATTTAGAAGCTGCAGCCAGAAAAGGCATCAACTACGGAGAAGCATCATGGATTCTTGAAAACAACCACATGATGAACAAAGCATTGCTTCACATTGGCGGAAAAGTTTACAAGAAGTATCGTGTTTACGAATTGCCGTTGAAATGATTAAGTGCTGACGGGTGTTTCACCCGAAAGCAACGCTGGTAGGTGAAAAAAAAGTGGTAGGTGAAACACCTGCCAACACACGATTTAACTTGTAGTCCCGCATAACGCGGGATTATGTATTTTTAGAAGACAGGTAAAACGTCTCATGAAAAAAATCCTCATCACAGGCGCCAGCGGATTCATCGGAAGTTCTCTGATTGAAGAAGCATTGAAACGCGGGTATGAGGTATATGCCGGTGTTCGTAAAAGCAGTAGCAGGAAATACCTCGCTGATGAGCGGATAAAATTCTTCGAACTGGATTTCACAGATTCTCAAAAACTCAAAGATCAGATTTCTGATTTCAGCAGCAAGCACGGCAAGTTTGATTACGTCATTCATAATGCAGGAATCACCAAAGCAAAAGCAATTCAGGATTTTTTTACAGTCAACTCGCAGTACACGAAAAATTTTGTGGATGGATTGATCAGTAGTAATAACGTTCCTGAAAAATTTGTTTACATGAGTAGTCTTGCTGCGCATGGTCCCGGAACAACACAAAATCCGATAAAGCAAACGGATGAACAAAAACCGGTGACCTCCTATGGAAGGAGCAAACTGGAATCGGAAAATTATCTGCGTTCGCTGAATGGATTTCCTTACATCATAATTCGTCCTACAGCAGTGTATGGTCCGCGCGACAAAGACATTTTTATTTTATTGAAAATGCTCAACAAACACGTGGAGGCATACATCGGTTTCGGAAAACAAGTGTTGAGTTTTGTGTTCGTGAAAGATTTGGTTAGCGCAATTTTTCTTGCAATGGAATCACCACTGAAACAAAAAGATTATTTCGTTTCGGACGGATCCATTTATGATTCAAAAGAATTCAACATCATTGCAAAAAAACATCTAGGTAAAAAAACGATCTCCGTTACTGTTCCTACTGCTGTTGTACGTCCGATTGCATTCGTTACGGAAACCATTGCTTCCATTTTTGGAAACATTGCAACATTGAACCGCGAACGTGTGAATGAATTTGAAGCGCGCAACTGGAGTGTTGATACAACACCGTTAAAAGACGAGATAGGTTTTCGTGCAGCATACGATCTTGATCGCGGACTGAAAGAAACGATCGACTGGTACAAGGCGAATGGATGGCTATGATTGTTTGTAGAACCAAGAGGCAAGAATCAAGAGACAAGACTGAAAGATAAATCAAGAACCGTGAAAACAATTAAACAACTTGTTACTTTAATCATCGCACTGTTTATTTTCACTTTTGCGAGTGGACAAAACCAATCTCAGATTGTTGAAAACGCAACTCCGGAAAAATTCAAACAACTTGTTGAATCTGGAATAGGTGTATTGCTGGATGTTCGCACCTCCGAAGAAGTTGAACAAGGTTATATTGGCGGAGCCAGCACAATTGATTTTTATGATGATGATTTTGCAAGCAAGGTGAATCTGATTCCGAAAGACAAGCCGGTTTATGTGTATTGTAAAATGGGCGGACGAAGTGCACAGGCAGCGGAGATCATGAAGAAGAACGGTTTTAAAAAAGTATATAACCTCGAAGGTGGATTGACTGCATGGTCAGGAAAAGGATTTGCTGTGACAAAACCCGAAAGCGTAAAAGATGAAAATATTAAACAACTCACGTTGGCGGAATTCAATCAAATGCTGAAAACGAAACAACCTGTGTTGGTCGACTTTCACACGAAATGGTGTGCGCCCTGCAGAAAGATGATTCCTGTGGTGGAAAAAATTGCGGAGGATTTCAAAGGCAAAGCAGTTGTAATCCGAATCGATGTTGACAACAGCAAAGAAGTTGCAACGAAATACCAGATCCGGGGAGTTCCTGTTTTCATCCTGTTTAAAAGCGGAGTGCAGAAATGGAAATACAACGGAGCAATTTCCGGAGAAGAGCTTTCAAAAAAAATTGCTGAAAATATTCAGTAGGCTTTTCTTAATAAACGGTTTGTGAATTCAAGAACGGAATGGCTCAAGATGTCATTCAGGAGGAATCTATTTTTAAGTCAGTTGTGGAACCAATTCATAAATGGATGCCTCCTGCATGACAAGCTGATTTTTATAGTGAAATATTTTTTCGCAATTCCCGAATAAACCTTGATCTTCGTAATTCATTAAATGAATTCCTGATTTTTTAAAACAATGACAGCAGAAAACTCTTCCATCAATTCCGGTAAGGCTCCCGAGCCGGTTGGCTTGTATCCGCATGCAAGAAAAGTCGGCAACTTACTTTTTCTTTCAGGAGTTGGTCCGCGCGAACGCGGAACAAAAAAAATTCCCGGAGTTGAACAGGATGCAAATGGAAAAATCATCAGCTATGATATCGCCACGCAATGTCATTCTGTTTTTAAAAATGTAAAACTGATTCTTGAAGATGCCGGAACATCGTGGGATAAAATTGTAGATGTAACAGTTTATCTCACGAACATGAAAAATGATTTTCCTATTTATAATAAATTGTGGGCTGAATATTTCAAAGACAATCCTCCGTGCAGAACTACGCTTGAAATTAATTGTTTGCCAACTCCGATTGCCATTGAGTTGAAGGTAATTGCCACTGTTTAATTTCTGCATGAAATCTTTTTTCAAAAAACTTCCACGACCAATGCAATTCATTGTATTGATTTACGGAAGTGGAATGATTGTGTTTTCATTGCTGCGGATATTGCTTTTTATTTTTCACTTCAACGAAATCAAAACAATTCCCTCAAGGTATGTTCTTCAGGCTTTTGTTTTAGGAATCCGTTTCGATGCTGTCATCAGTGGTTATTTTCTTGCAATTCCATTGGTGCTGTTTTTCCTTTTCTCTTTTTTTAAAAGACGAATTATTTTTTTAGAGAAAATTATTTTTGCTTTTATCTTCTTAATATATGCAGTCGGAATTTTTATTGTTTGTGCTGACATTCCATGGTTCAATCATCAGCAAACCAGATTGACCGTTGCATCCTTGCAATGGACAAATACTCCGGGAATGATGATTAAAATTATTTTCGAAGACATTCAGAATTACCCTTTTCTCATCGCATATGTTGTGTTGCTGATCCTTCTTTATGGAACGATGAAAGAAATCAGGAACAAAACATTGGAACAGCAGGAAGAAAAAAAATCAATAACATCTGCAATAGTTTTTTATTTACTGGCTTGTGGATTTATGTTTTTAGGAATTCGAGGGCGAATTGCTATCAAATCTCCGATTCGCTGGGGAACAGCCTTTGTAAGCCAGCACAACCTGACGAATCAACTCGGACTGAATCCTGTTTACACATTCATGCAAAGCTGGCTGGATCAGAAGAACAGAAAGAGCAATGACATTCATTACATGGATGAAGCACTTGCCATTCAAACGATTCAGAACGCGTTGGGAATTTCTCCGAATGAAAAGTTGTATTCTCCGGTTGCAAGGAAAGTTGTTTCATCGAATGAGCCGCGAAAATTAAATGTTGTTCTTGTTATCATGGAAAGCATGACATCAAGGAAGATGGGAATCTTTGGAAACAAAGATCATTTAACTCCATGCCTTGACAGCATTTCAAAAAATGCAGTGTTGTTCAACTCTGTTTATTCAGACGGTATTCACACCTTCAATGGAATTTATTCAACCTTGTTCGGCATGCCTTCTCTTCCGATGGTTCATCACATGAAAGATCTTGCGAACCAGCAACCGTATGAAGGAATAGCAAGAATAGTTTCAAAAGAAAATTACCAGACTGTTTTTTTTACAACGCACGATGATCAGTTTGATAACATGGCAGGATTTCTTTTGCCGAATGGTTTTCAAAATATTGTGAGCGAACGGAATTATCCGCAGGACAAAGTATTGAGCACACTCGGTGTTCCCGATCATGTGATGTTTGAAGATGCGGTGACACGATTCAACACGCTTCATCAAAATGGAAAACCATTCTTTGCAGCATTCATGACAGGGAGCGATCACGGTCCTTACAAAATTCCGACAGACATTCCTTTTCATCCGCTCTCATCAGACAAAAAAAAACAAGCTACAGAATATGCAGACTGGTCGATTGGAAATTTTCTGAAAGAATGTTCTTCGCAAAATTGGTTCGACAGCACGATTTTTGTTTTTACCGGAGATCACGGAGCGATACTTGACGATCAGACAGATCATTATTTGTCGTATCACCACGTTCCGCTTATTATGTATGCTCCGAAAATTCTGAAAGCACAAATCATTGAAAAGCTCGGCGGACAGATTGATGTATTTCCAACGGTGATGAGTTTGTTGAACTTGTCATATACGAATAACTCTTTCGGAGTAAATCTTTTTAAGGAAGAACGAAAATTTCTTCCGTTCACCTATGACGATGAACTGGGTTGTATTTCAAAAGATTGTTTTTGCATTCAGCAAAAAGAAAAGACAACTCTTTTCCGTCTTTGGAATGATGAGCGTTGCTGTGATATGATGGGTGATCCTCAACGGAGCGACAGTATGATCACCTTTACCAAGGCAGCTCTTCAGACCATGCAATCCATGATCAAAAACCGACAGGTTCATTGAGATTTTAAGTTGGTTGCAGTATCCCAATTTGATACGTGACATCCAATCTACGAATTACGAATTTGTCGGAATTTACGAATGCGCTTTGATAGGTATATTAGTATCAATTCGTAATTCGTAGATAGCGATTGCATAATAATCAAACCGAAGCACTACTTGTTTTTCATTGCTGAAACTACGTCTTAAATGCTTACTTTTGCTGACCTTTTTCAAACCCGTGTGATACTGCTTTATGAGTAAGTACAGAGAATATAAACAGCTTGATCTTGGTTCTGTCGGCAAAGAAGAATTGCTGCGATGGGACAAGGAAAGAACTTTTGAGCAAAGTGTGACGACCCGCGAAGGTAAACCTGCTTTTACGTTTTATGAAGGTCCGCCATCAGCGAATGGTTTGCCCGGCATTCATCACGTGATGGCGCGTGCGATCAAAGATATTTTCTGCCGTTACAAAACATTGAAAGGTTTCCAGGTGAAACGCAAAGGCGGATGGGATACACACGGGTTACCGATTGAACTGAGTGTGGAGAAAACATTGGGCATTCGTAAGGAAGACATCGGAAAAAAAATTTCGATTGAAGATTATAACAAGGCTTGCCGCAAGGAAGTCATGAAATATAAAAACGTGTGGGATGATCTCACACGTAAGATGGGTTATTGGGTTGATCTCGAACATCCGTATGTGACGTTTGAAAACAACTACATCGAAACCTGCTGGTATTTGCTGAAGGAACTTTACAAGAAAGGATTGTTGTACGAAGGATATACCATTCAACCATATTCTCCTGCAGCAGGAACAGGATTGAGTTCGCATGAACTGAATCAGCCGGGAACGTACAAAATGGTGAGAGATACAACCGTTGTTGCGCAATTTCAGGTGCGATCTGTAGTCAACAGTTCTCAGTTGGTTGGGCTGGAAGGAGATTTATTTTTTCTTGCCTGGACGACCACACCATGGACGCTACCTTCGAACACTGCACTTGCTGTTGGGAAAGACATTCCGTATGTCGCTGTAAAAACGTTTAATCAATATACGCACAAACCGATCACGGTTATTCTTGCGAATGATCTTTTTGGAAAATATTTTTCAGAGAAGAATGTTGAATTGAAACTGGAAGATTACAAAGAAGGCGACAAGCTGATACCATATAGAGTCATTGCAGAATTTAAAGGAAAAGAACTCGAAGGAATTCGTTACGATCAATTACTTCCGTATGTGAAGCCGAACGATGGCGAAGCATTCAAAGTGGTGCTTGGAGATTTTGTAACGACAGAAGACGGAACAGGAATCGTTCACATCGCTCCGAGTTTTGGCGCAGACGATTTTCGCACAGCAAAACAAAATGGTTTAGGCTCACTCACGCTCGTTGACAAGCAAGGACGCTTCGTTTCTGAAGTAACAGACTTTGCGAATGAGTATGTGAAAGAACAATACTTAACAGAAGAAGAAAAGGAAGCAGAACGAAAGAAACAAGGCGGAGAAAAATATTTATCGGTGGATGAACGCATTTCCATCAAACTGAAAAAAGAAAACAAAGCATTCAAAGTTGAGAAGTACGAACACAGCTATCCGCATTGCTGGCGCACTGATAAACCTGTTCTTTATTATCCGCTGGATTCATGGTTCATCAAAACAACGGCAGCGAAGGACAGACTTATTGAACTTAATAAAACCATTAACTGGAAACCTGAGTCCACGGGAACTGGTCGTTTTGGAAACTGGCTTGAAAATTTGGTCGACTGGAATTTATCCCGTTCACGCTTTTGGGGAATTCCGCTTCCGATCTGGAGAACCGAAGATTTGAAGGAAGAAAAATGCATTGGCTCCATTGAAGAATTGAAAAAGGAAATTGAGAAATCCATCGCTGCAGGGTTCATGGACAAATCTCATCTTGAACATGTGGATGCATCAAAACCGGATTTTGATTTACATCGTCCTTATGTCGACAACATTATTTTGGTTTCTGATTCAGGAAAGAAAATGATCCGTGAGGCGGATCTCATCGATGTGTGGTTCGACAGCGGTGCCATGCCGTATGCACAATACCATTATATGGGAGAACCTCGTTCCCTCCCTTTTGGGGAGGGTCAGGGAGGGGCTTTCCCCGCAGATTTTATTGCTGAAGGAGTTGACCAGACACGCGGATGGTTTTTCACACTTCATACGATTGCTGTGATGTTGTTCGATTCCGTTGCTTTCAAAAATGTGGTGAGTAACGGTTTGGTACTCGACAAGAACGGAAATAAAATGTCGAAGCGTTTAGGCAATGCTGTTGATCCGTTTGAGACGATTGAGAAATACGGACCTGATGCAACACGATGGTACCTGATCAGCAATGCGCAGCCGTGGGACAACCTGAAATTTAATGTGGATGGAATCGGTGAAGTGCAGCGAAAATTTTTCGGAACACTTTACAACACGTATTCCTTTTTTGCATTGTATGCAAACATTGACGGATTCGCGTATGCTGAAAAGGAAATTCCTGTTTCAGCACGACCTGAAATTGATCGATGGATTTTATCAGAGTTGAATTCACTCATCAAATTCGTGGATGAATGCTATGCAGATTACGAACCCACAAAAGCTACACGCGCCATCCAGGATTTTGTAACGGAGCACCTGAGTAATTGGTACGTTCGTTTGTGCCGGAGAAGATTCTGGAAAGGAGATTATTCAGAAGATAAAACTGCTGCTTACCAAACGTTGTACACATGTCTTGAAAGCATTGCATTGCTGATGTCACCGGTGGCACCGTTTTATTCCGATCGTTTGTTTACGGATCTGAACAACATCGCAAAGCGGAAAAATGTTTCTTCTGTTCATCTTGGAGATTTTCCTGTGAGCAACGATCAACTGATTGATAAGTTGCTTGAAGAACGAATGGAACTGGCGCAGAAAATTTCTTCGATGGTATTGTCTTTACGAAAGAAAGTAAATATCCGTGTTCGTCAGCCTTTGAATAAAATCCTTGTTCCTGTTTTGGATAAATCGTTTCAGTCGAAAGTAGATTCGATAAAAGAATTAATTCTTGCAGAAGTAAATGTGAAGCAAGTTGAATACATCACAGACACTTCCGGAATTCTTGTCAAGAAAATCAAACCTAATTTTAAAGTACTTGGAAAAAAAGTCGGAGCACTGATGAAAGATGTTGCCGCAGCTGTTCAGAATTTTTCACAGGAAGATATTCTTCAGTTAGAAGCGGAGAAAAAATTTGATCTGCAGGTGAACGGTACAATTGTATCTCTTTCAGAAGAAGACGTTGAAATCCTCTCCGAAGACATTCCGGGATGGGAAGTCGCCACGGAAGGCAAGTTGACTGTTGCGCTCGACATCAAAATTGATGAGCAACTTCGGGAAGAAGGAATAGCCCGGGAATTCGTTAACAGGATTCAGAATTTACGAAAAGACAAGGGTTTTGAAGTGACCGATAAAATCGACCTGAAAGTCCTGAATCACGCAGCCATCAAGACCTCCATATTAAATAATAAAGTATATATTTGCGCGGAAATTTTAGCGACTTCGCTTGAATTTGTTGATTCATTAAATGACAAAGATGCTGTCAACATTGAGGTTGACGAAGATTTACGAACAACTATATCCATTAAAAAGAACGAAGCTTTGCGGGTAAATTGACCTGTAAAGTGAGATTGCAGTATTTAATCAACCCCTTTTGCTTATGAAAAAAACGAACAAGTCGAAAGCGAAACCGAAATCAAAGCCGGCAAAAAAAGCTGTTGCTAAAAAGGTAGTGAAGAAAAAAGTTGCGGTGAAAACAAAAGTTAAATCCAAAGCCAAGCCCAAAGCTAAAGTTGTTGCGAAAGCTAAACCAAAAGTAAAAGTAAAAGCAAAGGCAAAGGCAAAGGCAAAACCTGTTGCGAAAGCAAAACAAAAAGTAGTTAAGAAAGCAGCACCTGTAAAAGTGAAGCCTGTTGCAAAAGCAGCTGCGCCAAAACAGGTTGCACCAAAAGAAGTAGTTGTTAAAAAACCTGCAACCGTTGCGCCTGCAAAACCACCGGTAACTGTTGGTAAAATACCATACAAGAGAGAACGTGAAAACGTTCGGATCATCAGAAAGCATACTCCGGCAGATCCGAACAAGACAAGATATTCTGATATGGAACTGGAAGAATTCAGAGCCATCATTAATAAAAAACTGGAAGCAGCAAGAAAAGAACTCGTTACTCTTCAGGCACAACTTACCAGTGCGAATGAGCATGGCACTGACGATACAGCCAACACATTTAAAATGTTGGAAGACGGTTCAGACAGTCTTGCAAAGGAAGAAGCAGGACAGCTTGCAAGCCGCCAGCGGAAATTCATTGAGCAATTGGAAAACGCATTGGTGAGAATTGAAAATAAAACCTACGGAATTTGCCGCGTAACAGGCAAGTTGATTCCGAAAGAACGTTTGCGCGCTGTTCCGCATACCACGCAAAGTATTGAAGCGAAGCTCAATCAATACAGAGACTGAGTTTTTCATTTCAACCAATTGCGGATTTCGGATTTTAAATTGCGAATTAATATCTCCTCAATCCGCAATTTAAAATCCGCAATTCGAAATTGAGAAAATCACTCCTTATTATTTTTTTGATTCTGCTCATTGACCAGGTCGTTAAAATCTGGATCAAGACGCACATGTACCTCGGCCAGGAGTTTCATGTTTTTGGTAATTGGTTTCTCATTCACTTTACGGAAAATAACGGCATGGCTTTCGGCCTAGAGTTTGGCGGAAGTTTTGGAAAACTTTTTCTCAGCATTTTCCGCATTGTTCTGGTTTTCGGAATTGGCTGGTATCTTTTGCGGCTTATCAAAACCAATGCTCACAAAGGATTGATCGTTTGTTTTTCACTTGTGTTTGCAGGCGCCATCGGAAACATTATTGACAGCATTTTTTATGGACTGATGTTTTCAGAGAGCAATGCAGGAGTGGCAACACTTTTTCCCGCTGAAGGCGGTTACTCGCATTTATTTCATGGCAGAGTAGTGGACATGTTTTACTTCCCGTTGTTTGATGGGCATTTCCCGCAATGGTCTCCTGTTTGGGGCGGACAACAGTTTTCGTTTTTCCGTGAAGTCTTCAACATAGCAGATTCTTCCATTACAGTAGGCGTTGCTCTGCTCTTAATTTTTCAGAAGAAGTTTTACAAGCATGAGAAGAAGGCGGAAGATGCTGAGCCGACTTCATCCGTAGAAACTTCTTTGCAGGAACCTATTGCAGAAAATTGAATATTGAATAATATTCGGTTTTCACTACAATATTGATTTCGAAAGTCATTCAGGAGGAATCTTTTTGATTAATTGTATCAACATTAACACGACTACCACTTTTTGAATAGCTTCCTCCTGAATGACTTTGTGAGAAGCCTTCTCCTGCATGACCATGCAGGAGAACATGTTTTTATCTATTGAATTTGTCGGTTAAAATTTTACTTTTGGATAATAAAGCATTCAACAATGAGAAAAATATTTCCAATCTTCATATTTATTTTTGGTGTCTTATCTTTTCACGATTTGTTTTCTCAATCAGATTCCGCAACGCTAAAGAGAATTTACAACGAAGAGTTGCTGAATGGTAAAGGATATTACTGGCTGTATGATCTGACAGAGAGAATTGGTGCACGATTGACGGCATCTCCTCAAGCAGCAATGGCAGTGAAGTGGACGGAAAAAAAAATGAAAGAGACAGGCGCTGATTCCGTGTGGCTGCAGGAAGTCATGGTTCCGCATTGGGTCCGCGGAGAAAAAGAAAAAGGAGAAATCATTCAGTCGAATGGAGCGAGGCAGGAAGTTCCTGTAACAGCTTTGGGTATGAGTATCGGAACTGCAAAAAGCGGAATTACGGCAGCGATTATTGAAGTGCATGATTATGATGAATTAAAAAAACTGGGAACAGAAAAGATAAAAGGAAAAATCGTTTTCTACAACCACCCGTTTGACCAGACTTTTGTAAACACTTTTGAAGCGTATGGAGAAGCGGCAAAATACCGTTACATCGGAGCAAGCGAAGCCTCACGTTACGGAGCAGTTGCATCAATCGTGAGAAGCATGTCAACATCTGACAATGATTTTCCGCACACGGGAGCGCAGCGATACAATGATTCACTTCCTGAAATTCCTTGTGCTGCGATCAGCACGAACGGAGCAAATCTTCTCAGTAGGATTTTGAAAGCAGATCCCAAAACAAAGTTTTTCCTGAAACAAAATTGCCATTTCGAGGACAGCGTTTTATCTTACAACGTGATCGGAGAAATAAAAGGAACAGAACATCCGGAAGAAATTATTGTGGTTGGCGGACATCTCGATTCATGGGAGACCGGAAAAGGCGCGCACGATGACGGAGCCGGAGTTGTTCAGTCGATGGAAGTGCTGCGGCTTTTCAAAACATTACACATCAAACCAAAACGAACGATTCGCTGTGTTGCGTTTATGAATGAAGAAAACGGTTTGTGTGGAGGAAAAAAATATGCAGAACTCGCTGAGAAAAATCACGAGAAACATATTGTGGCAATTGAAAGCGATGCGGGAGGATTTACTCCATACGGATTTGGATTAAACATGAACGCTGAAAAAAAGGAAAAAATTCTCCTATGGAAAGATCTCTTTCTTCCTTACCTGATCTGGCATTGGGGAGGAGACGGTGATGGCGCAGATATTTCACCGATGACGGAAGATGGAAAACTTCCCGGTATAGGTTTGCAGGTTGACTCGCAGCGTTACTTTGAAATTCATCATGCAGCAACCGATGTTATCGAAAACGTGAACAAGCGCGAATTACATCTTGGAACTGCTGCGATGACTTCGTTGATTTATTTGCTGTCCTTTTACGGTCTCTAATTATGAAGAGGGTAACCGATCTCTATTATTATCTATTCTTTTGTGGTTATTGGACAGCATATAATTTGGGTGAAAAGAATAGTCCCCAATTAAATGCACAGTATATTCTTAATTTTTACTGGATAGTAATTCTGATTTCATTGAAAACAGTCGTATTCAAAATATTGTATTTTGATAATAAGCTAAAATCAATAACACTGATTTGTGCTTTACTTCCAATGTTCGTTAATTATTTTATATTTATTAGAAACGGGAAATTTCAAAAACTCTTACCAAAATTTAGCTATTTAAGCCTACCACAAAATAGATGGAAGACCTATTCAATGGTTCTACTTTTTATTTTTTTAAGTTTCGTTTCTTTATTGACAGCATTCTTTTTCAAGATAGATTAGTGGTGTGCGAGAAATGTGTTCCGCACAAGATTGAGGGTTGACGGTGAGCTAATCAGAGCATTATTGCTGGTGAATGTTTTATTTAATATTTCATAATCTGATCAAAAGTGAGCTAGTTTCAAAATTCTTTTCACCTTTGTTTCTGTGAGCACTCAAATCGAATCCATCCTTTCCACCCTTCCCGATAAACCCGGAGTCTATCAGTATTTTGATAAAGACGGTAAGATAATTTATGTAGGGAAAGCGAAGTCGCTGAAGAAGCGCGTCAGCAGCTATTTTCAAAAAGACCGACATGAGAGTGGAAAAACAACGATGCTTGTCAGAAAAATTGCCGACATCAAAACAATTGTTGTTGATACGGAAATGGATGCGTTGTTGCTGGAAAATAATCTTATCAAAAAATATCAACCACGTTACAATGCAAACCTGAAAGACGACAAAACATTTCCGTGGATATGCATAAAGAAGGAACGTTTCCCACGAATTTTTTCCACACGTAAACTCATTCGTGACGGTTCGGAATATTTCGGTCCATATACTTCGGTGAAGATGGTCCACATGTTATTGGATATGATTACACAGCTTTACAAGTTACGCAACTGCGCGCTGAATTTATCAGAAGAAAATATTTTAAAGAAAAAATTCAAAGTGTGTCTGGAGTTTCATCTCGGCAATTGCAAAGGTCCATGCGAAGGATTGCAATCGTTTGACGAGTACGAACAAAGCATTAAAGAAATTCGGAGCATTCTGAAAGGGAACATCAGCTCGGTCATCAATCACCTGAAGGAAATGATGCAGCAGTTTTCAACGGAAATGAAATTTGAAGACGCTCATCTTGTCAAAGAGAAACTGGAGTTGCTGGAAAAATTCAGAAGCAAGTCAGTCGTGGTGAATCCTGCCATTCATAACGTAGATGTCTTCTCCATCAAAACAGAAGACGATTATGGTTACGTAAACTTTTTAAAAGTGATGAACGGTTCAATCATCCAGGGACATACTATTGAACTGAAACGAAAGTTGGATGAGACTCCAGAGGAACTTTTGGAAATTGCCATCGCTGATTTGCGTACACGCTTTCAAAGTGATGCAACAGAAATTCTTGTTCCTTTCGAAATGCAGATGGAAGATGCTTCACTGGTTTTTACTGTTCCAAAAATCGGAGATAAAAGGCACTTGTTATTACTCTCTGAAAAGAATGTTATCAATTACATGCGGGAGAAAGAACTTCAACAGGAGAAACAAAATCCTGAGAACAAAGTCTTGAAGCTGATGGAACAAATGAAAAAGGATTTACGCTTGTCCGAATTGCCACGACACATTGAATGTTTCGACAACTCAAATTTCCAGGGAGCTTATCCTGTTGCAGCGATGAGTGTTTTCAAAAACGGAAAACCGAGCAAGAAGGATTATCGCCATTTTAACATTAAAACTGTGGAAGGTCCGGATGATTTCGCTTCCATGGAAGAAGTGGTGTATCGCAGGTATAAACGGATGATCGATGAAGCAATGGAGCTTCCTCAACTCATTGTAATTGATGGCGGCAAAGGACAATTAAGTTCTGCGATGACAAGTTTAGAAAAATTGAATCTGGTCGGGAAGATTGCTGTCATTGGAATTGCAAAGCGACTTGAAGAAATTTATTATCCGGGAGATTCTGTTCCGTTGTACATTGATAAGAAAAGTCAGACGCTTCATATCATTCAGCAGTTACGTGATGAAGTTCACCGTTTCGGAATCACGCACCACCGGAATCGGAGAAGTAAAGGTGTAGTGAAAACAGAACTATCAGAGATTAAAGGAATCGGAGAAAAAACAGCGGAAGAATTGCTCAGGCATTTTAAGTCGGTGAAGAAAATAAAGGAAGCGACTATTGAAGAATTGGAAGCAACGATTGGTAAATCGAAAACAACAATTGTATATCTTTTTTTTCATCCGAAAGGTTCTTCTCTTCAATAAGAAATGGATAAATCCATTGTGCTATAAATTCTATTCCAACATAGCCCACGGATTAATCCGTGGGCTATGAAATGAAATACGAGATTAAAGGTTGTTTAGCAACCCTGAATCAGCGGTGCATCGTCAGCCTGAAGTCATCGAGATAAAATCTGCTTTTACTTTTATTCGAGAAATAAATACTTAACCGATCTTCGTTGCTTTTTATTTCTGGAAGTACAAATTGAAACATGATTTCCTGCCAGCCTGTGGTGTTTCCAATGTATTGATTCATGCTGAAGTCTCTGTAGAAATAAGTTTCGTTTCCGTGAATCAGTGATGCGACCACATAAATATCTTTCATGTCGTTTTCCCGAAAGATCATCGAATGAATTAAAACCTGTGTTGACTTTACAAACGGAAGATCTGTTTTAACAAAATGAAATGTCGGAGAATCTTCAGTCATGCCGTCCACGAGCAGGGAAGATGTTCCGTCAAATTTATTTTCGGAGGATCGTTTTGATAAGTCTGCATTCTTACAGGAACTGTCGCTTTCAAAATCATTAAAGCAATTGTATAAAGTTGTTTCCTTTTTAATTCCAAGAAATTCGTCCAGGGTTCGATTTTCTTTTTTCTCTTTTCGATAAATGCTGATGGTTCCGTTATCAGCCACTTTTTCGAGTTGCGCAATAATTTCAGGATCAAAATGAATGATGTCGGAAGGAAGAAAGCAATTTTGCATGACAACATAATCAACATCTTTTTTCAGAAAGGTGTCTATATTTTCTTTTGTTGTCCACAACAGTGTATGGCCTTTTCTGTTCATCAGGATCAAGGAAGTGTTGGTCGTATATGCATCCAGCACGAGCATTTTTGCATCTTTTGAAATTCCGATGGAATCAATAAAATGTTCAGCACCTGTAAAATTCTGTCGCGTTATTTCTGTCCGGTCCCACGTTTGGAATTTGTATCGTTCATCCTGCACCTTGCTTGTCGCAGTGCTGAAAAAATAAATCATCAAGCAGGTGACAAGCGTAAAAAAGATCTTCGATAAGGGAGAAGGTGTTTGTATTCTGAGTATGCAGTAAACAAGAAGCAAAGCAACAACAGGATAAAAGGAGTCAATGAAATAATAATCGTGTTCCGGAAATTGTTGTGTCATCAAAATTAAATAAAGAGCGCTTCCGCAGAATGCAATGACTAGTTGCGTAAGCATGAACTTGTTTTCTGAAATTGTTTTTTTAATCAGGATGAAAGAAATTGTAAAAACAAGAATCACGACCAAGGTGTAATAATGGAAGGTTGAAAAATATTCATACTTCCACTGCGCAATTACACGGGAGAAGAGTTCTTTGAAGTCAGCAATGCTTTCCGCAGGCATTAAAGCAAGCAGAAACTGAGAGCCGTATTTTTTCGCAAGGAAGATGTTGTAGAATAAATAAAGCAGAACAAACCCTAATCCGCCTGCCATCAGTGAAAGTTCAGGACGATTCATCTTTTTTCTCCGGAGATAGTCCAGGAGTTGTTGGGCACAAATCGCAAAAAGGAAAATGATAAATGGCAAACGTGCCAACGCAGCCAATGTGAAGAAAAGAATAGAGAGAATAAAATCTCTCCGGACGGAGTCTCTTTTATACCGAAAGAAAAAATAGTAACCAATCATCGCATTTGCGAAAGATGGAATGGAAGGAAGAAATCCATCGAGGTAATACGTGAAAACAGGACACGTCATTATAAATAGTGCCACAAACAAACCATGGAAGAATGTTCCTCCGAAATCTTTCACAAGGCGAAAAATAAAATACAATCCAACTACTCCATAACAAAGCGTATACATCCTGAAAACTACCGGTTCGTGAATTCCCGAGAGTTTCATTAGCAACGCAACAACATATTCGTGAATCGGAAAATCAACCTGTGTGATTCCGTTTACAGTAATGAGATTGAAAGTCTGCGGGTGGAAGAAATCAAAACCGTTGTTGAGAAATCCCAATGCAAGAG
The DNA here is from genome assembly GCA_043742705.1 of Bacteroidota bacterium. Classification (GTDB taxonomy): domain Bacteria; phylum Bacteroidota; class Bacteroidia; order AKYH767-A; family 2013-40CM-41-45; genus JAPLDA01. The sequence continues at coordinate 25,952 of JAYTXY010000056.1, read as the reverse complement.
CGTAACGATCACTCTGTGTCCATGCATGAATGAAGGAAGGAAATAAACTGATCCGGCTGACATACAGCCAATAACTCAGGAATCCGACAATAAGAAAAAAGAAAAATGTTTCCGGAAAATTTTTTTTTGGAAAAGCCATGATCTCAACTTAATTGATCAGCGAGAAGTTTGGTCTCAATACGAGGGGAAATTTTTTCATACAACACGTGATACACAGCAGAAGTAATCGGCATGTGAATTTTAAATTTTTTGTTTATCTCATGAATACATTTCGTGGCGTAATATCCTTCTGCAATCATGTTCATTTCAAGCTGCGCGAATTTCACAGAGTATCCTTTACCGATCATTGTACCGAACATCCTGTTTCGCGAGAACTGAGAATATGCAGTCACCAATAAATCTCCGAGGTAAGCAGAGTCGTTGATGTCGCGGCTGATCGGATGCACAGCATCCACAAATCGTTTTATTTCCTGGATGGCATTCGATACAAGCACAGCCTGGAAGTTATCGCCAAAACCTACACCATGACAAATTCCGCTTGCAATGGCAATCACGTTTTTCAAGACTGCAGAATATTCTGTTCCGTAAATGTCATCACTCACAGTTGTTTTAATGTAACGACAATTCATTAGTCCTGCCAGGAGAGAAGCGTTTGCAGTATCGGTGCAGGAAAGCGTGAGGTAAGACAAGCGTTCCATCGCTACTTCTTCTGCATGACAAGGTCCCGTGATGACACCAATTTTATTGATCGGAACTTTGTATTGATGATGCATAAAATCACCGATGATCATCAGGTCGTCAGGAACAATTCCCTTGATAGCGGAAAAAACTATTTTGCCTCCGAAGTCTTCCGGCTTTATTTTTTCAAGAGCAGATTTTAAAAAGGCAGAAGGAACAGCGAGAATGACAATGTCGGCTTCTTTGATAGAATGAGTAAGATCGTTGTTCACGACAACTTTTTTGAGGTCAATGGCAACATCACTAAGGTAATTCGGGTTGTGATGATATTTTTTTACAAACTCAACCGTCTCTGGATTCCGGAACCACCAATGTATTTTGTTTACGTTGTTGGAAAGTATTTTCACAATAGCAGTTGCCCAGCTTCCGCTTCCAATAACTGATACGGTTGGTTTATTAGCCATGTGTTTTTTTATTTCGCGCAAAGGCGCAAAGAGTTATAGATTGTTTACGAGCCTCTTTATTCCATCCTTTATTAATTCAACATTGAAGTTGACGAGCAATCCCAGTTTAATATTTGAAAGTTTGAGGTAAGTGAGAAGTTGTTTGTTATGAACAGGAGCAATTGTGTCTATGGATTTTATTTCAATGATAACTTTGTTTTCGACAATAATGTCTGCTCTAAATCCTAAATCCATAGCAACATCGTCATACATTACCCGGATTCCTTGTTGACGAAGGTAATTTAATTCCGCTTGTTTCAATTCATAGCAAATTACTTCTTCATAAACAGACTCCAACAAACCGGGCCCCAATTTTTTATGCACATTCAAAAAAATATCGACTAAAATTTTAGCAATATCATTCTCTGTCATTGTAAAAAACTTTGCGCACTTTGCGCCTTTGCGTGAAAAAAGTTAAAATGTAATATCTTTCTCTAGTACTTGATTCTCTCGTTTCACTTTCACTTTCGTTGTTCCTCCTTTTGAAAATTTACCGAGCGCTTTCATGTACGTCATCATGTCGGTTATTTTATGTTCGCCTAATTGGAGAACAACATCACCTTTCAGTAATCCCGCTTTTGCTGCAGGTCTTCCGTCACTTACGCCATCAATGCGCATGCCCTCTCCTTCAAATGCATAATCAGGAATTACGCCCAGCGTTACTTTGAATTTCGGAGCGTCATCATTGCTGTCATCTTTTGTTTTGACGAATACAAGTCTCCCGGAATCATTCAAGCGATCAATCGTTTTCAGAATTATTTTTACGATGGAAATTTCTCCGTCATAATTGATTAATGCTTCATCATCACTTGGCTTGTGATAATCGGAATGTGTGCCACTGAAAAAATGAAGCACAGGAATATTTTCGAGATAGAAAGAAGTATGATCAGAAGGGCCAACACCTGATTCTAAGGCTTTAATTTTAATACCATCAGCCAAAGTATCAACTACTGTTTTCCATAATGGAGAAGTTCCGATTCCATGCACTTGCAAAACTTTTTCTTCCGGCTTAAGTCGTCCGACCATGTCCATGTTGATCATGTAATTGACAGACCTTAAATCAATGGTCGGATGTTTCACAAAATAATTTGAACCAAGCAATCCTTTTTCCTCACCACTGAAAGCGATGAAGAGGTAATTATTTTTTTTGTCACCGGAACTTTTTAATCGTCTTGCAATTTCAATCAACGCAGCTGTCCCGCTTGCATTGTCATCGGCACCGTTGTGAATGGCCCGTTCACCGCGATACAAGGAACCTTCTCCGCCATATCCAAGATGATCGTAATGCGCGCCAATAACTATGGTTGTTGCTGATTGATTATTGAGAAAACCGATCACATTGTGTCCGACCTTTTCAATCTTATGAATTTCTGCACCAACGGTGCAATTCGTCACCACACTGTCTTTCAGAATTTTTGCTGCATGACCGGTTACAAAAAGAACAGGAATGGTTGACGCTTTAAACTTATGCATGAAATCCGCTTTCGGATTATCAACGGTTGTATCGGAGTTGATGAAAATTACAGCAGCAGCTCCGCGCGATTTTGCATACTCAACACGCTGTGCCAAATCATAATCTCCATATTTACCGTGCGGATTGCTTCCATCCGGAGAAGATGATTCAATCAGGAAAATTCTCTTGTTGAGATTCATTTTTCCATCGTAGTCATCGTGCTTGAGAGCGGGAGCGTAAATTCCAAAACCAACACGCGTAATGTAATTGGTTACGATTCCATTTCCGGAATATTGCAGCGGGAAAAAATCAGTGTCGAGTTTGTAAGATCGTGCGTTGATGTAAAGCTGTGTGCTCTTACCAATCTCAGCACCTTCTGTAAACGGAAATTCCTGGATGAATTTTTTTTCACCTTTGGGTTTCAACCCGATCTCTTTGAATTGAGAGATGATGTAATCTGAAGCAAGCCGTTCCCCGTTCGTCCCTGTTTCACGTCCTTCGAAAGCATCGGAAGCAAGTGTGGAAATATGTTTCTTCAGGCTGATTTTTAACTGATCATCGGTAATGGGAAGATGTTGTGAGGTGCTGCATGAAAAGAAGAAAGAGCCGACCAGGAAAGAATAGAAAAAATGCCTGTATTTGTAAAACATGATAGGGGAATTTGATGCAAAGTAAGAAAATCTTTAAAAAAGTTGCAGAATAAATATTTAATAGCGTAATTTACGCTACATAAAGTACGCTACGTAAAACCCGCGATAAATGATTGATAACCCGTTTTCCCTGATCGGCTATGAACGCCCGGAATATTTCTGTGACCGTGAGAAAGAAACGCAAGCCCTTCTTAAGTCCATCGAAAACAAAAGAAACATCACGCTATTTGCCCAGAGAAAGATCGGTAAGACAGGCTTGATACAACATGTATTTCACCTGCTTTCAAAAAAGAAAAGCACGGCAGTGATTTACCTCGACATTATGGCCACCAATAACCTGAAGGAATTTGTAAATGCATTTGCAGGAGCTGTGCTTGGCAAACTGGATGCGAAAGCAATTCAGCTCATGCAAAAGGCAACGAAAATTATTTCATTGCTCCGCCCGAAAATAACGTATGATACGCTTACAGGAGAGCCGGAAATATCCATAGACATCGGTTCAGAAAAGGAAGCTGTTCATACGCTTGAGGAAATATTCAAATACCTGAAAGAACGTTCCAGAAAAACAAAAATAGTTATTGCCATTGATGAATTCCAGCAGGTGCTGGATTATCCTGAAAGAAATACAGAAGCATTGTTGCGTTCAAAGATTCAGTTTTTGCCGAATGTTTCTTTTATTTTTTCCGGGAGCCAGAAACATCTGTTGATGGAAATGTTTACTGATTCAAAGCGTCCGTTTTATCAAAGCACGGATTTGATGGAGCTGAATAAAATCAATGCCACTGTTTATTCTTCTTTTATTAAAATGCATTTCAAAAGAGGAGAGAAGAAAATTTCTGATGAAGACATTCAGTACATATTAGACTGGACAAGAACGGTAACTTTTTACGTTCAATCTGTCTGCAACAAGTTGTATTACCGTCACGAAAAAAGCCTTACAACAGAGATGGTCAGGGAAATGCTTTACGAAATCATCAAAGAACGCGAAGCAGGATTTTTTAACTATCGCTCATTGCTTGCACAGCAGCAATGGAATCTTTTAGTGGCTGTTGCAAAGGAAGACGGAGTAAAAGCTCCCAGCGGAGCTGACTTTATTCACAAATATAAATTGGGGGCGAACAGCTCTGTAAGAACGGCACTCAAAGCATTGCTTGAAAGGGAAATGATTGTGCAGGAAGATGGAAAATATTTTGTGTATGATGTTTTCTTTGCAAGGTGGTTGCAGAGATTGTGAATAGCGAAACAGCTACCTGACAGGTAGCTTAGAAGATGTTCATGAATGCGTCCCGATATTCTCAATTTCAACTTTATGTTCGGGCCGCATTTGCGGAAAGAACAAAACATCCTGAATGGAAGCAGAGTTCGTCATAATCATCGTCAAACGATCAATACCGATACCCAGTCCTGCTGTTGGAGGCATTCCGTATTCGATGGCGCGCAGAAAATCTTCGTCAAGTTGCATCGCTTCTTCATCACCTCTTTTTCCAAGCTCGAGTTGTTCTTCAAAACGTTTCCGCTGATCAATTGGATCATTTAATTCTGAGAATGCATTGCAGATTTCTTTTCCGTTGCAGATGGCTTCAAAACGCTCCACCATTCCGGGTTTGCTACGGTGCTTCTTCGCAAGCGGACTCATCTCTACAGGATAGTCCGTAATAAAAGTCGGTTGGATGAGATGCGGTTCACACTTCTCTCCGAAAATTTCATCAATCATTTTTCCGCGACCCATCGTCTTGTCGATGTGAACTCCCATGCCACGCGCAGCGGCAGCGAGTTGCTCTTCATTCATATCGGTGATGTCAACACCTGAATAATGAGCAATGGCTTCGTACATCGTAAACCGTTTCCACGGACGTTTGAAATTAATCACATGTTCACCAACTGTGATATCTGTTTTTCTATGAAGGTCGAGTGCAATTTTTTCAACCATTTCTTCCACGAGGTTCATCATCCACTCGTAATCCTTGTAAGCTACATACAACTCCATTTGAGTGAATTCAGGATTGTGGAAACGACTCATTCCTTCATTCCTGAAATCTTTTGAAAATTCATATACACCGTCAAATCCGCCAACAATCAGGCGTTTCAGGTAGAGCTCATTGGCAATGCGCAAATAGAGCGTCATATCAAGCGTGTTGTGATGTGTTTTGAATGGACGCGCTGCAGCACCGCCATACAATGGCTGAAGAATTGGAGTTTCAACTTCAAGATATCCCTTGTCATTCAGGTAAGACCGCATTGAATTGGTGAGCTGCGTTCGTTTGATAAACGCTTCACGCACTTCAGGATTTACAATTAAATCTACATAACGCTGACGGTAACGCTGCTCAGGATCTGTAAATGCATCAAAGATATTTCCTTCAGCATCTTTCTTTACGACAGGAAGAGGGCGAAGTGATTTGGTAAGCAGCCGAACTTCATTCGCATGAATGGAAATCTCACCTGTTTTAGTGCGGAATGCATATCCTTTTACACCGATGATGTCACCGATGTCAAGCATTTTTTTCCAGACAACATCGTACAACATCTTATCTTCTCCAGGACAAATTTCATCCCGCTTCACATAAATCTGAATTTTTCCTGCGCTATCCTGAAGTACAGCAAATGCAGCTTTTCCCATATCACGCACACTCATGATGCGACCGGCAAAAGAAATGGTTTTCAACTCATCAGGGTTGGTATCAAATACATCGAGAATGTATTTTGACGAATGGGAAACTTCCCATAAATCAGCCGGATACGGATTGATGTCGAGTTTGATGAGGTCGTCTAATTTTTGCCTGCGGATGATTTCCTGTTCAGAGAGTTCCATATAAATAAGAGTAATAGGGGCGCAAAGATATACAGAGATTGCGGATTTCGAATCTAAAATTGCGGATAGATTTGAGATAGTTGACCTGCTGTTAAACCCCTCATAATTCTTATCTTTGCCCCCTGAAATTAAAACAAATCTTTTTACATGAGTGAGATGAAACAATTAGTGCAAAATTTTCCCAATCAACTTCGCGAAGCGATTGAAATCGGAGGAAAATCTACGATCCAAAATCCGCAATCCGCAATCCGCAATGTTATGATTACAGGACTCGGCGGTTCCGGCATTGGCGGCACAATCGTTTCAGAAATTGTAGCGCAGGAATGTTCGGTTCCGATTCTTGTCAACAAAGATTATTTTCTTCCGGCTTTTGTAAATGAAAATACGCTGGTGATTGTTTCCTCTTATTCAGGAAACACGGAAGAAACCATCCAGGCCATGGAGGCTGCTTTGAAGGCGAAAGCAACGATTGTCTGCATTTCTTCCGGAGGAAAAATTTCCGAAATGGCAAAAGCCAACAACTGCGGACTGATCACTATTCCCGGTGGAATGCCTCCACGCGCCTGCCTCGGATATTCATTAACACAATTATTTTTTGTTCTTCACGGAATGAAACTGATTGGTGATTCGTTTAAAGCGCAATTGAAAGGCGCTGTTGAATTAATCACTTCGGAAGAAAAAAACATCAAAGAAGAAGCGATGAAGATGGCTGAATTCCTGTACAAGAAAATTCCTGTCATCTATGCTGTCGATGGCTACAACGGTGTAGCAACGCGGTTTCGCCAGCAGTTGAATGAAAACAGCAAGGTATTGTGCTGGCATCACATCATTCCTGAAATGAACCACAATGAACTGGTGGGTTGGGCAGGAGGATGGAGTGATCTGGGAGTAATTCTTCTTCGTAATAAAACAGATTACTCACGTACGCAGACACGCATTGAAATCTGCAAAGAAGTTTTTCCGAAATACACTCCTCATGTTTATGAACTTTGGTCGAAAGGAAATTCGCAGCTTGAACGCAGTATCTATTTAATTAATCTGACTGATTGGGTTTCCTGTTACCTCGCAGATAAAAATAACGTGGATGCGATGGAGATTGAGGTAATTAATCATTTGAAAAGTTCGTTGGCGAAAATCTAATCATTGAATAGTGAAGATTGAATAATGAATATTCAGACAAAATCGATTTTTATTAAACTTCAATTTTCATTCTTCAATTTTCATTCTCATCTCTCATGCAATCCGTAATCTTCCGGGACCTTGGGCTTATTGATTACAAATCCTCCTGGGATTTGCAGGAAAAATTGCATGCGGAAATTGTTACTCAAAAAATTTCCAATCGCGATTCATTCCCCGACTCACAACTCCCGACTCCCAACCATCTTCTATTCTGTGAGCATCCACATGTATATACTCTCGGCAGAAGCGGTGATGAAAAGAACTTATTGGTTGATGATGAAGCATTGAAAACCATTGATGCAACTTTTTACAAGAACAATCGCGGAGGAGATATTACGTATCATGGTCCCGGACAAATTGTAGGATACCCGATTTTAGACCTGGATAATTTTTTCACAGACATTCATAAATATCTCCGCTATCTGGAAGAGGCAATTATTCTTACACTGAAAGAATATGGAATTGAAGCAGGAAGAATTCCGGGGCTCACGGGAGTTTGGATGGATCCGGAGGATAAAATCCGTGCGCGAAAGATCTGCGCATTCGGTGTGCGCTGTTCAAGGTGGGTGACAATGCATGGTTTTGCTTTTAATGTGAACACTGATTTAAGTTATTTCGGAAACATAGTTCCATGCGGCATCAACGACAAGGCAGTTACATCACTTGAAAAAGAACTCGGGCGCAAGGTTGACATCAGCGAAGTGAAAGAAAAAGTAAAAAAACATTTGGCTGATCTTTTTGAGATGGAACTGATGGAATCCGTTTCTTCTTCGAACTAAATTTTACTAAGACCTTTGTAGCCTGTTAAGCAAAGTTTAACAATCTGCCTTGAAAAAATTCGATTTTCTGTTTAAGATCACTGGCTTTCTTTTCGTACTTTGTTGCTCATTAAAATGACAGATGAGCAGGAGAAAAAAAATATCGGTGTGGACGAAAATTCTCGGGGCATTGCTCATTCTTTTTGTGAGTGTAAATGTGGCGATCCAGATTACCGGGAACTCGTACATCTATAAAGCGGTTATTTATAACTACGCTGATATTGACGACCTTGATATTTTCGATACACGTGTTGTTGAAAATGCAACTCCTCAACCGTGGGCGACAGCACCGGATTATAACAAAGCAACTCTTCCGAAAATCCTTCTCGAAGAACTTGAAAAAAATCAGAGCGTAGCTTTCCTGGTTATTAAAAATGATTCCATCAGGCATGAGCAATATTGGGATCATTATGATCAGAATTCATTCAGCAATTCTTTTTCGGTAGCGAAAAGTATTGTGAGTTTGCTGGTGGGCGTTGCAATTGATGAGGGTAAAATTAAAAGCATCGATGATCCCGTTGGAAATTATCTTCCGCATTTCAAAGAAGGACAGAATTCGAAATTGACCATTCGTCATTTGCTTGAGATGAGTGCGGGGTTGAATTGGGATGAAAGTTATTCCAGTCTTTTCAGCGTGACCACCAAAGCCTATTATGGAACCAATCTTCAAAAACTGATTAATGGTTTGAATGTCGTGAACGAGCCCGGGAAAAAATTTGATTACATGAGCGGCAATACCCAGATGCTTGCATTAATTGTCGAGAAAGCAACGGGAAAGACGTTGAGTGCGTATGCTTCTGAAAAAATCTGGAAACGAATAGGAGCAGAGCATTCCGCGCAGTGGTCGCTTGATCATACCAACGGAGATGAAAAAGCATACTGTTGCTTTTATTCTGATGCACGCGACTTTGCCCGCTTCGGAAAATTATATCTCGACAGCGGAATGTGGAATGGGCAACAACTTGTTTCACGAAATTATGTTCGGGAGTCGTTGACTCCGGCACCGCTTGATTTTGAGGGTAGCGAACCGAATTGTTACGGCTACCAATGGTGGTTGACGGAACAAAAAGGACACAAAATTTTTTATGCCCGTGGCTTGAGCGGCCAATACATCGTTTGTATTCCTGATCAACAAATTATTTTTGTCCGTCTTGGAAAAAAGCGAGGTACACCTGGAGCGGATCACAGACTTTCTGACCTTGTGGTTTACATTGATGAGGTATTGAAGATGTATAGTAAGTAGAGGTTAAAAGTGAAAACTAAAAAGTTTAAGACAACTCTCTTTCATTCTATTTAACTTTTAAATTTTAAGTTAGAGATAAAAAATGCTGAAAGATATTCCACAATTAGTTGTTGAAAATATTGTAATAGCCGTAGTGAAAGAATTGAACGAAGAAGACGAGTGGGTTTGGAACGTGTACCTCGTCAATCTATACAACGATAAAATTGAAGGCGTTTTGGTAAGTTCGAAAGGATACGGAAGTTATGAGGGGCGCGATGTAAAAACCACGGTGCTTCGGCATATGATCGGGGAAGTTGATCCGCATGACTATGCGAAAATAGAACCGATCATGACAAACGTGTTCGGACTAAGCAATGAATACTGGGTAAGTTTTTACCTGAATAAAAAACTGTACGACAAGAAATACATCTTTCTCCCGGAGAGTATCACGGACGACAATTTAACGGTGATTCCGGTGCTGGGGAAGAAGGGGGTGATGATCAGGTAATTGATGTGCAGATTGGAAAATGTGCAGATGCGTAGATGTAGAAAAATGTTTTTATTACTTTTGAATAATGACAAATGCTATTTTTAACTTTTTCATTTTAACTTTTAATCCTTTATAATCATGTTAGAAAACACCAACCTTGCGAACATCCTTTTCCTCGACATTGAAACGGTACCGCAGCACTCATCTTTTGATGAAGCCCCAAAAGTAATTCAGAACTTGTGGGAGAAGAAATCAAGATTCCTTACCAGGGAGAATGATGAAACGCCTGATTCTATTTACCGACAAGCCGGCATCTATGCGGAATTCGGAAAAGTCATCTGCATTTCCTGCGGGTATTTTTCTCCGGATAAAAAATTTCGTATCAAATCGTTTTATGGAGACGATGAAAAAATCATCTTAGAAGAATTTGCAGCGATGCTCAACAAATTTTTTTCAAAAAGCGACAAACAACTGTGCGCGCACAACGGAAAGGAATTTGATTTTCCTTTTCTCTCCCGCAGAATGATTGTCAACAACATCAAGCTTCCTACAGCATTGAACATCGCCGGGAAGAAACCCTGGGAAGTGAATCACCTAGACACGATGGAACTCTGGAAGTTCGGAGATTACAAATCCTACACATCACTCTTGCTACTTGCTACGATACTTGGCATCCCAACTCCGAAGGATGATATTGACGGAAGTATGGTATGGGAAGTTTACTGGAAGGAAAAAAATCTTGCACGCATTGTAACATATTGTCAGAAGGATGTCCTCACCGTTGCACAAGTTGTGCTAAGGTTTAAAGGAAAAAAAATATTGACTGATTCTGAGGTTGAGATTATTTCAGATGAACATATTGTATTCATGGATTAATGCCTGCTGAGAAAAATCAACTGGTCGCAATTTGCGACCGGTTATAATCGCTCATTTTGAAATAGCTAAATGAATAAACTGCTCGAACTAAAAAATCTCATCACCGAATTTCAAACGGAAGAATCCGTAGTGAAGGCAGTGAATGGAATCAGCTTTTCCGTGAACAAGGGAGAAACCGTTGGCGTTGTCGGAGAATCAGGTTCGGGTAAATCAGTGACATCGTTATCGATCATGCGTTTGATTTCTTCTCCCGGAAAAATTTCCGGTGGAGAAATTATTTTTTATTCGGAAAAGAGAGGTGCTGTGAATTTACTTTCTCTCCCGGAAAAAGAAATGAGATCGTATCGCGGCAACGAAATCGCCATGATCTTCCAGGAGCCGATGACTTCGCTCAATCCTGTTTTCACCTGCGGCAACCAGGTTGCGGAAGCACTGATACTTCACAAAAAAATGTCGAAAAAGGAAGCGCGTGAAAAAACTATTTCGCTTTTTGAAAAAGTAAAACTTCCACGGCCGGCAAATATCTTTGACAGCTATCCTCATCAACTCAGTGGCGGACAAAAGCAGCGTGTGATGATTGCCATGGCGATGAGCTGTGATCCTTCCTTGCTTATTGCTGATGAACCGACCACTGCACTCGATGTTACTGTACAGGCAACAATTCTCGACTTAATGCGCCAGCTTCAGCAGGAAACAGGAATGGGTTTGATTTTCATTACGCACGATCTTGGTGTCATAGCAGAGCTGGCTGATAAAGTTGTGGTGATGTACAAAGGAAAAATTGTTGAACAAGGAACTGTGCTCGAAATATTTTCCAATCCTCAACATCCTTATACAAAAGGGTTACTCGCATGTCGCCCTCCACTTGAAAAACGATTGCGTGTACTGCCAACCATTTCTGATTTCATGAAAGAAGAAAAGGATGGTTCGTTTATTGAAATCAAAAAGACAGTTGATGAAACGATTGGAAATCTTGTTGTGACTAAAGAGGAAACAACAACTCATCATCAGAAACTTTACGCACAGCAGCCAATGCTGGAAGTAAAGAACCTGAAAACATATTTCCCGATTCGCAAAGGAGTCTTTGGACGAGTAACGGATTATGTGAAAGCAGTTGACGATGTCAGCTTTGATGTGTATCCGGGTGAAACGCTGGGTTTGGTGGGCGAAAGCGGTTGCGGAAAAACTACATTGGGAAGAACAATCATTCGTCTGACGGAACCGAAATCAGGACAGGTAATATTCAAAGGAAAAGATTTTGCAATACTTGAAGGGAAAGAGTTGCGTCAAATGAGAAAACATATCCAGATTATTTTCCAGGATCCGTATTCATCACTCAATCCGAGAATGACAATTGGCGAAGCTATTTTTGAACCTATGAAAGTACACGGACTTCATGACGGAGATAAGCAGCGGAAAGAAAAAGTGATGGAATTACTTTCGCGTGTCAACATGAAAGAAGAGCATTACAACCGTTACCCACATGAATTCAGCGGAGGGCAGCGACAACGAATCTGTATTGCACGTGCACTCGCATTGCAGCCGCAGTTTATCATTTGTGATGAATCAGTTTCCGCACTTGATGTTTCCATACAAGCACAGGTCTTGAATCTTCTCAATGAACTCAAGCGTGATTTCGAATTCACCTACATTTTTATTTCTCACGATTTATCTGTTGTGAAATTTATGAGTGACAGAATGGTGGTGATGAATAAAGGAAAAATAGAAGAGATGGGAGATGCAGATGAAATTTATAATTCTCCGAAAACAGATTATACGAAACGATTGATCGCAGCCATTCCTAAAGGGCGACTTGAAGATATCCAAAACGCTTTTTCGAAAAGAAATACGATTGCGTGAAAGAAAGAAGCTGATACGGATATTAAAGTTGACCGATGAACAATCAAACTGAAAAAAAAGATTTCTCTGTGCGTTTTAATTCTTTCCTGGGGAAAACGGGAATCTGTTTCAGCATCTTATTATTTCCTTTTATCTGTGGGAAAATGTTCACCGTAGGAGAATTCGTTTACAATGAATCACGCTATCTTCTTATTGCAAGTATTCTTTTGCTTTGTTTTTCTATTCTTTTTCTTTTCATGAAAGAAAGGATCCGCGCGACTTTCTCTTTCCTGTTTTTTATTTTGTTGATTCTGATGTTCATTGAACTCGTAGCACGGACTTCGATAAAGCTGATTGCCAATCCCGAAGCGAAAAATAAATTGAGTGAACAATGCAACTGGTCGTATCCTGCTCACACCGCATATGTCGGTCATCCGTTTCTTCAGTTTACAGGAAAACCTTCTGCTGCGTTGAAAGGCAACGAAGCACTTGGAGATCTTCCTCCATTCAACAATTTTGGTTTTGTCGGACATGATTTCAATTACGAAAAACCGGGCGATGTGATTCGTATTGCATGCATCGGAGAATCGACCACGGCAGATGGTTATCCCGCAGTTCTGGAGACTTATCTAAACAGCAATCGCAGCAACAAAGCAAAACATTTTGAAGTGATGAACTTCGGGCAAGCTTACTGGACCACGAATCATTCACTGGTGAATTTTTTATTAAACGTTCTTGATTTTCATCCTGACTACGTTGTAATTCATCATGGTTGGAATGAAGCAAAGATTCGAAATGCATCACCGGAAGAATTTCGTGGCGATTACACACATGCTTTCAAATCATTTAGTCCGCCAACAGTGTATGATCGTTACCTGATTCGCGTAAGTACAATTTATCGTTGGTTAAAATTCAGGATTGATAAGACACCTTCGTGGACATCACTTGGAACATCGATACAAGTTGAACATAAAGAGAGGAGTTCGGGTTTTTCAAACTTGACTGAACTAAAACCTTTCGAACGGAATCTTGAAAATATGATTGATGTCGCACTGTTAAGAAGGATAAAAGTGATTCTTACAACCCTTCCTCACAGCACGGATACTTCTATTTCAATGTATTCTTCTTCGAAATCCATCGATCAATGCAATGCCATCAACCGAAAGCTGGGAGAAGAGTTTAAAGACAAAATATTTTTTGTTGATCTTGATTCTATGATCACAGGAAAACACAATGAAATTTTCAAAGATCTTGGTCATGTCAGTGACGAAGGGCGAAAGATGAAATCAGAGGCAATAGGTAAAGTGATCCTTAATTATGTTGAAGAAGGTTCTTCAAGTTTTTCTGAACATAAAACCCTGCATTAATCCTTTTCAGCAGTTGGTTTCTTCTTCGAATATTCTTCTATTTTTGCCACACTTCTTTCTATGAACATTCTCGGTATTTCTGCCTTCTATCATGATTCTGCTGCCGCGCTGGTACAGGATGGAAAAATTGTGGCTGCTGCGCAGGAAGAACGGTTCACCCGTAAAAAGCACGATCCTGCTTTTCCAACCAATGCAGTAAAATATTGTCTTGAATTTTCAGGGTTGACAATTGACGATCTGGATGCCATCGTTTTTTATGACAAACCTTTGTTGAAACTTGAGCGGTTGCTTGAAACGTATTATGGTTTTGCTCCGAAGGGATTAAAATCATTTCTCATGTCAATTCCCGTTTGGCTGAAAGAGAAAATGTTTTTGAAGCGATTGATTTATGACGAGCTGAAAGAAATCCAGGAGTACGATAAGAAAAAAGTAAAGCTTCTCTTTCCTGAACATCATTTGTCGCATGCAGCGAGCGCGTTTTATCCTTCACCGTATGAAGATTCAGCGATTCTTACCATTGACGGTGTCGGTGAATGGGCGACTGCTTCAATCTGTCATGGAAATAAAAACGAAATTAAAATTCTGAAAGAGCTGAAGTTTCCGCACTCACTTGGACTTCTCTATTCCGCATTTACATACTATCTCGGCTTCCGCGTTAATTCAGGCGAGTATAAATTGATGGGACTTGCCCCCTATGGAAATCCGGAATCGGAAGAAGTAAAAAGATATGTGAACATCATCAAGGAAAAATTAGTTGATATCAAAGAAGATGGATCAGTGTGGCTGAACCAGGAATATTTTAATTACTCCACGGGTTTGCGAATGGTTTATGATGATAAGTTTGAAAAGATTTTTGGATTTCCGGTAAGGGAATCGGAGGAGAACCTGGAACAACATCATTGTGATTTAGGTCTTGCCATACAACAAGTCACTGAAGAGATTGTTTTTAAAATGGCAGAAGAAGCGAAGCGTTTAACGAATTCGGAAAATCTTTGCATGGCTGGTGGAGTGGCGCTGAATTGTGTTGCAAACGGAAAACTTCTTCGCAAGAAAATATTTAAGAATATCTACATTCAGCCTGCAGCGGGCGATGCAGGAGGGGCATTAGGAGCTGCGTTGGCTGCGTATTACATTTCTTTTAAAAAGGAAAGAGTTCATTCCGGTGAACAGGATGAAATGCAAGGTTCTTATCTAGGTCCGGAAGATTCTGATAAAGAAATTGAAATGATGGCGAAGCGTTACAAAGCAGTTTATCACAAGATTGAAAATTTCGATGAGCTTTCGGATAAAGTTGCTACCGTTTTGTCGGAAGGAAATGTGGTTGGATGGCACCAGGGAAGAATGGAGTTTGGTCCACGCGCATTGGGGAACAGAAGTATTTTAGGAGATGCGCGAAACGATGAGATGCAGAAAAAATTAAACCTGAAAATTAAATACAGAGAAAGTTTCAGACCGTTTGCTCCTTCAGTTCTGGCAGAGGATTCATCAAAGTTTTTTGAGCTGGATTCAATTTCTCCTTACATGCTGATTGTTGCTGATGTTGTAAAGGAAAGAAGAGCAACGCTTCCTGGAAATTATAACCATCTTCCGTTGATGGAACGTTTGTATACAAAACGATCAGACGTGCAGTCCATCACGCACCTTGATTTTTCCGCACGCGTACAAACAGTTCATAAAAATACCAATCCACGATACTGGAAACTGATCAGTAAGTTCAAAGAGAAAACAGGTTACGGAGTAGTGGTGAATACAAGCTTCAACGTGCGTGGAGAACCGATTGTTTGTAAGCCCGAAGACTCATACCGTTGTTTCATGCGTACAGAAATGGATTACTTAGTCATTAACAATTATTTGTTTTCAAAGAAGGAACAACCCGCATGGAAGGAAGCTCCCGATGAATGGAAAAAAGAGTTCAAGCTCGATTAGTCAAATAGTTGTGTATTCGTATATTCGTAACCGATTCGTAATTCGTAGAAGATGGATTTCTTAAAAGACCTCTGGAAATTTCTAAGAGCCCGGAAAAAATTCTGGCTTGCTCCGCTCATCATCGTATTGCTTTTGCTAGGCATCCTGATTGTGATCGGCGGAGGATCTGCGCTGGCACCGTTTATTTACACACTTTTTTAATCACGCATGAAACGGGAGAAACAGTTAGAAACCATCTTGAGTATTGTACTCGGTTTGGCTGTCATCTATTGGGTGACAAAGAATCATTACTTGCTTCCTGCGATTGTGATTGTTTCTTCAATTGGTTTATTCAGTAACTACCTGACGGAAAAAATTCATTGGCTGTGGATGAAACTTTCCCACGTCATGGGAACGGTGATGTCGAAAGTTATTCTTTCCGTGGTGTTTTTTGTTTTCCTGTTTCCAATCGCGTTGCTCTCAAGGTTGTTTATTAAAAAGGATTCGTTGCAGCTGAAAAAGACATCAGGCAATTCGTATTATACCGTCCGTGATCATGTTTATACCCGAGAAGACCTTGAGAATCCCTGGTGAAAAAATCAAACTGAAAATATGAAAGGGAAAATTCAATTCTCTACAATCGCAATTGCCATTATTGTATTTGCATCCCTGTGGATTGATTTTGATTTAAAGAGTTGGAACAAAAGCAACCGGGTTATTGAACACGATGTTCATTGGTACTATGCGTATTTGCCGGCTCAATTTATTTATCACGACATAACGTTAAGTAACATTAATTACAAGTATGGAGATCTCCATGATTTGTTTTGGACAGTCCAAACTCCCGAAGGCAAAAATGTAATTAAGTCAACACTGGGGCTATCAATACTTTACGCTCCGTTCTTTTTTGTTGCGCATACCTTTGCTCATTTCACCAACTATGCAGAGAATGGTTTTTCCGAGCCATATAAAATTTTTCTTTTGCTGAGTGCCGTCTTCTACCTGTTTGTCGGGCTGGATTATGTGCGAAAAATATTACGACACTATAATTTTTCCGAAGCACACATTGCAATTACGCTATTGCTGATTGGGCTTGGAACAAATTTATTGTGCTACGCTTCGCAATCAGCTCCCATGCCGCATGTTTACAATTTTTTCCTCTTCGCGGTTTTTATTTTTTACACCATACGATGGTACGAATCTCAGTCTGCAAAGAATACCATCATTCTCGGATTGACGCTGGGTCTGATTTCATTGATCAGACCTTCCAATGGAATCATCCTTATCTTTTTCTTTCTCTACGGTGTTTCAACAGTTGCTGAATTAAAAGAGAGAATGACCTTTTTGAAAAGAGACTGGTTTCTCATTAATGTAATTGGATTTTTTGCTTTCCTGATCTGGGTTCCTCAATTCATGTACTGGAAAGCAACTACGGGAAATTACCTGTGTGATTCTTACCCCGGAGAAAGTTTCTTTTTTGGGCAACCTAAAATTCTGTCCGGCTTTTTCGGCTTTCGAAAAGGCTGGTTGCTTTATACGCCCATGATGGCATTTTCCCTCGTTGGATTATTTTTGATGAAGGGAGTTGTGAAAAAGTTACGGCTACCAATCATCCTGTTCTTTGTTGTCAACGTCTATATTATTTTTTCATGGTGGTGTTGGTGGTATGGCGGAACATACGGACAACGCAGCATGATTGACTCATTCCCCATCCTCGCAATTCCATTCGCTTCCTTTGTACAATATTTATCCGGGAGAAAATGGATTTATAAAGGACTGTTTATTTGCATAGCTGTCTTTTTTATTTGGTTGAATATTTTTCAAACGTATCAGTTTGAATTTTCTTCTTTGCACTGGGATGGAATGACAAAAGAATTGTACGTGAAACAATTCGGCAAGCTCGACCCGATCAAAGATTTTTATAAGTGGGTAAAGGTTCCAAGTTCTGAAGCAGCAAAAAGAGGAGAGCGCTCCGAAAACCAGTTATCAGATCTTTCAAACTCCGGCGGTGAAAATAACTACAATAAGAAAAAAGTTCTCAGCAAAAAGCGAGTTTGTTTCAAAGCGTTTAATAATAAATTTCTTTGTGCGGATGAAGCCAATTCGGACTTTGTTGTTGCTAACCGGGACGACACAGGCAACTGGGAAACGTTCTCACTGGTTACATTTGAAAATAATGAATGTGTCATTCAATCATTTAAAAATCTTTTCCTGTCGGTTGAGTTGAACGAAGATTCAGAAATTACAGCGACCAGGCCCGACATGGGTGGGTGGGAGAGTTTTACACGCATCGATTTTGCCAATGATTATGTTGCCTTTAAAGCCGTAGATGGAAAATATTTTACTGTGGATGAAAAAAAAATGGGGGGACAGGTTTTCGCAACGAGTGATGAGATAGGAGATAAGGAAAAATTTAAAATACTGTTTAAGTAAAATAAATAGCAGTAGCTTTTGATAACAGCTTCAATCCTGACACATGAATTCTGATCGTATGAAAAAGATAAAATCTTTTTTACTTCCCGCTATTCTTCTTGTCGCCGGTTTATACTTAGTTCCAATGAAAATTTTTGGACCTGATTTTTCAAAAATCCCCGGAGATATGGGAGATGCCAGGTTTAATAATTATATCCTCGAACACGGTCACAAATACCTGATCGGTGACGTTCATAAATATTGGGATGCTCCATTTATGTATCCATATCACAATGTAATTGCATTATCAGATAATTTATTGGGAACCGTTCCAATCTATTCCATGTTCAGGATATTTGGACAAGATAGAGAAAGTGCATTTCAGTTTTGGCTCCTCAGTTTGTTTTTATTGAATTATATTTTTTGTTACTGGGTTCTGAAAAAGTGGTCAGGGAATTCAATTTTATCAGCGACCGGAGCTTACATTTTTGCTTTTTCCATTTTCATACTTGGACATATAACAAACGTGCAGGTCTTTCCACGGTTTATGGTTCCGTTAATATTTTACTGGAGTTGGGAATATTTACAACAAAAGCAATTGAAATATTTTCTGTTGCTCATGCTTGGAATTGTCTACCAGTTTTATTGCGGCATCTACCTCGGGTTCTTTTTACTGTACACGTTGCTTTTTCTACTCATTGCTTACATTTCCGTATACAGAGACTGGGAACTCTTTAATCAGTTCAGGAAAATAAAAACACTGAGCTATCACGTAGCTGTGATTTTACTTGCCTGCATTTTGTCTGCACCCTTGATGATGCCGTATATAGAAATTGCACATACGCTGGGCATGCGAACATTTGAAGATGCATACAGTTCTATCCCAACCTGGCGGTCCTATTTTTTTACCTCGAAGGCTCCGATATTGTGGGCGAGTTTATTGTCAGAACATGGAATGTCCTTAAAAGACTGGTGGTGTCATTTTCTATTTATGGGTGCGCTTCCTTGGTTAGGAGTTCTTATTCTTCCATTCATCCTTTTGTCAAAAAAGATAGAGCGAGAGAAAAGAAAGTTCATCGGTTTCCTTTCGCTCGGACTTTTTCTGAGTTTCATTTTCTGTTTAAACATTAGGGGGATCACATTGTATAAAATCATTTTTCAGTTGCCGGGATTTTCTTCCATGCGATCTATTAACAGGGTGATTAATACGGAGGTCATGTTCTTTATTCTGATATTTGTTTTTGTTTTTAATGAGATTCAGAAATATAGCCGCGCTGCGAAAATGATGTTGCTGAGTTTTCCATTTTTAATCGTTGCGGATAATCTTATTAACCCGGAAGAAGTTAAACGATATGACAAGTCGGAGTCGCAGAAACAAATAGATGTCTTAAAAGAGAAAATAAAAAATCAGTACGATAAAAATTATACTGCGATAGCTTACGTGCCATCAGTGCTGAAGGAAAATGTAATAACGCATCTTAATGTTATGCTGGCTGCCCAGGAGCTGAACATTCCATGTGTCAATGCATACTCAGGGGCTCATCCGGGAAATTACAGTTCCTTTTTTGACAATGTCAATTATGATGGTTTAAGAAAGTGGAGCGAATCCAGCCACTTGGATATGAGCAGGCTGCAAATCATTAATGATTTTGGAAAGCGAGAGAGGGGCAGATCACGCATACATCTCCAGGCGATGAATGGTATGTATGCCTGTGCTGACAAAACAATAGAGGACAGGATAATTGCAAATCGCGGAGATGCTTACCAATGGGAAACATTTACCTTAATTTTATTTGACAGCAGCAAATGTGCAATCCGTGCTTATGACGACAGATTTTTATGCGAAGAACTGGGAAGTGGTGAAGAAATCACTGCTACACGACCGACCGTTCTTGGGTGGGAAACATTTAAACTGGTATGGCTTGATAAAGAGCACGCTGCTTTTATTGGCGTTAATGGCAAATACATAACGGTGGATGAAAAATCATTCCGACTTTTTGCACGTAGCACTTCCATCGGAAAAAATGAAACCTTCAAGGTGATTGAGGTGAAGAAGGAATAAGTTCCACTACGCCAACATCGAAAATTATAAATGATCTCAATCCCCAAACGGGAGCGTCTTAATTTTTAAATCCCCGAGATCCAGCGTTGGAATTTTATCCGCAGCCTGTTTTGCAGTATCGGGCAAAAGCTCTCCGCGAATCATAGAGTGGGCATTGGCAGATGCAATCCAATGATAAAAAGGAACATTGCCTAAGAGTTCAAAACTTCCATCTGCTTTTGTGATGGTGTGATAGGGCATCACCCAGGATTTGTCCCACGCCATAATAACTCCGCCTTCAACCGGATTATTTTTTTCATCTACCAATCGTCCTTTAATTCTGCTATCGTGGAATTGAGAATAGTTGTAGTAATTTGTCAAACACGCACATTCTCCTTTCACGGTTGCCGGATCAAAGTTTTTAAATTCTTCTGCAACAGGTTTTACTGTTCCGTACACGGCAAGATTTTCATTTTGTACATGCGTTTCTCCATTCCAGTTAACCACTCCCATGTATCTTGAATGATATGTTTTCCAACGAACATCTTTATACTGCCACCACGAGTAACCCCACGCTCCGCAGTTATGCGCTTGCACTAGTGTTTTGTGTGCAAATAATTTTTGTTCGTCATATTTGATTGAGTCATTATCTGCAGGAATAGATGTTTCTCCGATGACCCATGGTTTGTTCACATGTTTGCTGTACCAGTATATTTCATTTCGTACCTGGTCAGGCTCATGTTCATAAGGGTGAAATGAAACGAAATCAACATTGATAATAGACGGATCCCATGCAAATGCTTCCCGGATTCCTTCCAGCCCGATTGTCATCAATTGATGCGGTGCATTTTGATGACACAATTTTTTCCACCTTCTTGTGATTACATTAATCTCTTCTTTGTTCCTTGCCTGCTTATCAAAATATAACGGCTCGTTGAATAAATCATACGCCATCAGGGTTGCATCGTTCCGGAAATACTTGGTGATTCTGTCGAGGAAAAATTCTGTTGTAAATACCTGCGGACGAATTCTCACCACTAAAATTACTTTCAGCCCGGCATTGTTGGCTTCGTTCAGCAATTGAGAAAGTGTTTCAAAATATTTTTTGTAACTATTCTCATCGGCAAGCGGAGAGTAAGCAACGTTATGGTCTCCTGCAAAATATCCGAATGAAATTGGGCTGAACCGATCACTATCATTTTCTATTTTTACCTCACCGATGGAGATAACCCGCACCGAATTAAATCCTAACTGTTTTATCAATTTAAAGTCAGTACCCAACTCTTTCAGACAGGTTTCTTTCGTTTTATTTTCATGTATTGTATCGGCAGTGTAATCAATGGCCGGGCGCGCCCAAAAGTCCTTTCCGTCTGTTTGCATGTGCACCATGTAGTTGACAGTAACCGGAAAGAAATCTTTTCCGTTCATCTGAAAGGAATGTTTGCCAATGGAGACAAAGTCATCTTTTTTAAATTTGTTTTTATCCACTGAAACAAAATCATCCGTTGATTCACCCGGGAATAACAAACAAAGAGATGCAAACGCAGATAAAAAAAGAAAAAAGAGAATGTATTTTTTCATGAAAACTTTTATGTGATTTATTTTTTGAGGTAAGCCTCTACATGCATGTTATCTAACCACATGGTTTGTTTGCCGCGATGCCAGATGTAAATTTCAAAATGATCTTTTTCGGAATACGGGAATGGAGTCATATAATTAAACTCCACTTTATTCCACTCGCCTTTTTTCCACGGGAACTGAGAAAAATTAAATGCGCGGTACTTCAGGTTATACTTATGGTGAGGCATGTTGATGACAAAGTTTGTCTCATTGTCTTTGATGTCAGCATCGGAATAATACCAGGCGCTGAGTTTCAGCCATGCATGATCTTTATCGGAAGGAACCAAGTGATCGTATTGAATCTTGCAATTAGGTCCCCACTCATCGTTCTCCGTCATTTTAAAAGAAGAAGGAGCGGAAAGAAAAAGAGCGGTGTCCTTTTTTGATTCATCGTAATCTGAGGTGTTGACATTGTCGAAGCTCAGGTAAACCACTGTATGGCGATTATATTCTTCAGGATTAGTAAAACTTTCCGTGTAGTCATACGAACGTTGTACTTCCATAAGTTTACGGTCATCATCCGTCACTTTTGTTTTCAAAAAGATTTGTTTGTAATACGCCCAGTTCATCCGGTCTTCCGGAATGATCCAGTGCATGTACTGCCAGGTCTGAAAAAGATTCAAGGCTGTAAATAAAACCAACAGCACAGAAGTAATTGACTTCAGCAACCATTTCCTTTTCCAAATATCGGTGAGCACATATCCGAATGAAATTGCCATCACCGGATACGATTCTACAAAATACCGCATGCCATAACTTCCGCCATTCCACCAGGCAGCCCAGCTTGTCAGCAAATAAAAATTGGAGAGAAAGTAAAGGAGGAAAGGAAGAAAGATCATCTTATTGTATTTCTTCATCAGGAAAATTCCGATGATTGGAAATATGATGATCGGTGTATAAATGAATAAGCTTTTCTTAAAGCTGAAGAGACAATTAAAAATATGCGGAGCCAGAAAATCAAATCCTTCGTAACGTTGATAACTGTAAAACAACCAGGCACCTGTAACGTGTTTCCAATACAGGATCTGGGGAATGAACGGAATGAAAGCAAATCCGATCAGGATGAGACACTGAAAAAGATTTGCACGAACCAGCTGAATCTTTTTTTGAAATGATTCTTTATCGTATACATTCCACAAAAGCGGAATGAAGAGGCACAGAATTTCACTGGGTCTTGCGAGAATCATAAAACCCATGACGAGTCCTGCAATCATCATGTACTTTTTTTTCTGCTCCTGGTGCCAGCGAATGGTATAATAGATCAGTACGGCATAGCCCGTAAAAATCTGCGCATGTGGCTGCATGTAATCGTTGAATGCCTCGTGCAAATAATTTGTACCGAGAACGGTCAACAGTAAAACCAGTGAAGTAAGATTCTCCGAAAAAAAATGAAGCAATATTTTTCGAAGAAAGAATAAGCCGATGAGAATGTAAAACAATACTCCGACAGCAATGCTGAATTGATAGGGAAAGGACCAGCCGTCTACATCATAGCCGCCGGCTTTCGCCCAGGTATGCCCGATGAAAAAGAAAGGCGACCAGAGCAATGCAAAACCCATCGTATAATTTGGAGTATAGTTTCCATTTTCCAGTTTATACGCCTGGTAATAGGTTCCCGGAAAATTATATTTTTTGAAAATGTTCTCCACGATTTTCGGATCCTTCATTCCCATATCGTGATAAACAAAAGTATAGGGAAGGTACATGTAGTAAGAGAACACATCCCATTCAAGATCGTTGGTAAAATATTTATTGTTCTCCTGGCGCGGGTTTTTGAAAAAGCAAAAGGCAATCAGCAGGGCAAGAAAGATGGTTGTTAAAAAAGATTTTGATTTTAATGCAGTCATGAGTTTCTTGTTTTATTCCGGAATGCGCAGTCAGAAATTCAACTAAACAAATTGTATTTCAAAATACACCAGATCGCCCTAAATCCATCTTTCCATCCGATCTTTTTTCCTTCTTCGTATGTACGACCGTAATATGAAATGCCAACTTCGTAAACACGAACCTTGGGAACGCGGGCAATTTTTGCAGTGACTTCCGGTTCAAAACCAAATCGTTTTTCTTTGAGATCAATTTTCTGAATGATGTCGGTTCTGAAAAGTTTGTAACAGGTCTCCATGTCCGTCAAGTTCATGTTGGTGAGCATGTTCGACAGCGTAGTCAGTAATTTGTTACCGATGGAATGCCAGAAAAATAAAATGCGGTGAGGATTTCCTCCCATGAATCGTGAACCGAAAACAACATCTGCAAAACCATCAAGGATGGGTTGCAGCAATAAATTATATTCATTCGGATCGTATTCCAGATCCGCATCCTGTATGATAAGGTATTCTCCCGTTGCCTTTGTTATTCCTGTGTGAATGGCAGCACCTTTTCCTTTATTCACTTCATGATTGAAAAGTTTGTAATCAACACCGGGATGATTTCGAAAATAATTTTCAATGGTTTCTTTCGTGCTGTCTTTTGAACAATCATTTACAATGATGAGTTCTTTCTGAATGTTATTTCTAAGTTGAACCTTGATAACCTTGTCAAGAATGAGATGAACAGTTCGTTCTTCGTTGTAACACGGAATGATGATGGAAAGTTTAGTAATTGTAGTCATGTGAAGATGCTTCAGTTTAAAAAGGTCAGTCAATTTTCATTTCTGGAATATCGCCTTCAACGAGCAGTCTTCCTGCTGTCGCTTTTTTTATTTCTTCAACACTTACTCCCGGAGCGCGTTCAATTAATTTGAATCCTCCCTGCGGCAATACATCCACCACGGCAAGTTCGGTTACAATTCTTTTCACACAACGTTTTCCTGTCAAAGGCAACTCACATTTCGGAAGTAACTTGGATTCTCCTGCTTTGTTGACATGCTGCATTGCAACAATAATATTTTTTGCAGAAGCCACCAAATCCATTGCTCCGCCCATACCTTTCACCATCTTCCCGGGAATTTTCCAGTTGGCGATGTCGCCATCTTCGCTTACTTCCATCGCGCCTAAAATGGTGAGGTTCACTTTCTGTGAGCGGATCATTCCGAAACTCATTGCAGAATCAAAAATAGATGAACCATTCAGCAGTGTCACCGTTTGTTTTCCTGCGTTAATCAGATCAGGATCTTCATTTCCCTCGTACGGAAAAGCGCCCATGCCGAGAATTCCGTTTTCCGATTGCAGCACCACGTTCATTCCTGCAGGAATATAATTCGCGCATAACGTAGGAATACCAATTCCGAGGTTTACGTAATATCCATCTTTAATTTCTTTTGCAATTCTTTTTGCGATTCCGTTTTTGTCAAGCATTTAATTTGGTAATTTGATGATGTGCTGATTTGGTGATGGAATACTTTAGTTCTTAATTTTTGAGCTTGAGATAATTTTTGAAAGAACCTTGTGAATCGAACCTATTTGATCGCGTAATGGACCTGGCTCGGGATAGTTTTCGGACTGTTGACATAGCAGGATCCAGTATTCTGTTTCTTCGGCTTCTTTAGCTGCAATTTTTAATTTATGAATAAAGTCGACTTTACTTTCTGCATTTTGAGCCTCTCTTACGTTAGCTCCAATGGATGTCCCTGAACGAAACAACTGATTGGATACATTGTACTTTCTTTTTGCTTCTAATATTTCTGTATACTTAATCACTGAAAGAGCAAATTCAAAAGTAAGGTTTACGATAATGTTTTCTTTGTTAGTTTGCATAATTTTAAGTTTAGAAAAGTTTGAAATAGTAAAAATAAATTATCAAATCAGCACATCATCAAATTATCAAATTATTTTTTTCGTACCGTTCTCTGCTCAATCCGCTTCTCAAAGTTTTCTCCTTTAAAAATCCGGTGAACATAAATTCCGGGAACATGAATCTGTTGCGGATCAAGTTCGCCCGGCTCAACAAGTTCTTCCACTTCAGCTATTGTTGTTTTTCCCGCCATAGCAACGAGCGGATTGAAGTTGCGTGCCGTCAACCGGAAAACTAAATTTCCATGTGCATCACCTTTCCATGCTTTTACAATGGAGAACTCCGGCTCAAAAGCATATTCCATCAGGTACTCTTTTTCTTCTCCGTTGAATTTAAACCGTCTTACTTCTTTGCCGAT
>JAYTXY010000055.1:0-5254 GCA_043742705.1 Bacteroidota bacterium | reverse complement strand
CACACTTTCACACTTTCACACTTTCACACTTTCACACTTTCACACTTTCACACTTTCACACTTTCACACTTTCACACTTTCACACTTTCACACTCTCTCACCTTCTCGTTTTCACATCTGCACATTACCAAATCAGCACATCATCAAATTATCAAATCATCGTTTCTCAAATGCTCCCAAATCCGGATTCGCTCCTTGCGGGCGAGTATTATTGCCGAGATCAGTATTCAATAGTGGGACATTCAAGTTCATGATCGAAGTTGCGCCTGCATCAATTGCAATGGAACTATTGCCGATGGAATAAATGTTATTGGTTACATCATCAAACGAAGGATCACTGTTTCGAATGATGGAATTGAAATGTCCGGGATTGCTCGTTGAAAAACTTCCGTCAACTTTCAGAAGACAATGATCAAAGAAGAAATTGAAAGCGCCAGTAACAGAACTTAAAGAGTCAAGTCCGACTTCAGCATCGAGATTACCATACACGATACAGTTGCCGAAGTAAGCGCTGTCAATCGGACGGATATTGTTGTAATAGTTATTGATCAGGACAGACGGAGTTTGCCGCGTACCTCCCGTCCAGTAGTTAGCAAACGTACAATGGAGAAAGCGATGGTTACCTCCGTAAACTAAAGCAGCAAGATATTGTCCACAGTTTGCAAACACGCAGTTACTTGCTTTAACAGAACTTCCTTGTGCAAGCAAACCAAGTCCCGACATATTCTTAATAATCGTATTGTCAAGCTGAAGTGTTGTTGCTCCCGGAGAATTTACCGTGTCAACCTGCAAACCCACATTTCCGTTTTTGATGATTGCGTAATTGATGGAAGAATTTTTTGAACCAGGACCAATCTCACTCGTACCGTTTACTAATCTGCTGTGAGTTATGTTCGACAACAAGATTCCATCCCATTGTCCCGGAACATCTTTGTAGTTGTTATCCAGTCTGTCTCCCTGGAATGTCACAGGCTCAGCGAATGTTCCGTTCACTTTTAATGTCCCATTCGAGAGAACGAGAATTCCTGATCTCGTATGTGAATAAACATTCACTCCTTGTTGAATGGTTAATGTGCAGCCTGAATCAATTAATGCGTATCCATAAATAACATGAGGTAAATCATTCGTCCATGTCTCATTGCAGTTAAGGAAGAACAAAGAACCACTGTTTGGAGGCGGACGGTGAAAATGTGCACGTTGTCCGAAAGCAATGAGGTTAACCTGTTGCGTATTTCCGTTAAGCTCGAATAAAATAGAATCAGGAACGATGAAAAGTGTCTGCGGATTATTCGGATCAATTGTTACTTCTGCAAAAATGTAAATACTGTCGTTCGCACCGATTTCGACATTACTAAAAGACCTTCCAGGAACACCATTGACATTTAGCCTGTAATTCGAAGAATTACCTCCTCCGAGTCGAACGGAAGAAATACTTACAGCCTTATCATTCGGATTACGAACTGTAAAAATTTGAGTGGCACTTCCAACAGATACAAAAACTGTGTCAAACATAATTGTATCCTCTGAAAATTCAAGTCGCGCGGAAGAGTCTGTAAGTATCTCATCTTTTTCACATGATGAAAATGAAAAGGCAAGGATTGATAGAAGAAGTACAGTTGCTGAAAATCGTTTGATCATGAACGGCAAAGATAGATTTCAATCTGTAACGGTAAAATACGCTCCAAATTTTGATTGTCTACGAATTACGAATTCGTACTAATGTACGAATTAGCGTATTTGTTTAGTTGATGACAACAATTAATCTTGAATCTTGATTCTGGACTCTTGAATCTTGCGTCTTAATTTACTGCTGCACTTCCGAAAACATTTTCAGTTTCTTCTGAAGCATTTGCAACTCTTCTTTCGCTTTGCTAAGGTTATCCTCAACTTCTTTTAAAAGTCCTCCCATATTTTTCGCATTCGAGAAAAAGCCGAGATTGTTCTCATATTGGTTGATGGTTGCCTGGAGACGTTTTATTTTATCCTGGATCGTGCTGCGCTCTTTTCTCATCAGGTTTCCTGAGTCTTCTGATTGAGACAGCAACTCTACATTGTTACGGAATTTTAGCATGTGTTTCTGGGAAGATTCCAGTTTCAGCGAGTCATACTTTGCATCGAGGATATTCTTATATTTTTCGTAGATGCGCTGCTTGTCTTTGTATGGAACATGCTCAATGGTTTTCCATTCAGAAGAAAAATCTTTCAATGTCTTTAAATCATCATCCGTTTTTCCTGTCGGAGCAAAGTCTTCAAGTCGCTTGATCAGTTCTTCCTTCTTCTCGAGATTGTTTACCTGGTCAGCATCACGTTCATTGAAAGCACTTCGTTTCTTTTCAAAAAATTTATCACACGCTTCACGAAATTTTTTCCAGAGTTTGTTCTCTTCCCAATTCTCAATATGTCCTGCATTCTTCCAGTCCTTTTGCAGCTGAAGAATCTGCCTGGTATTTTCATCCCAATCTTCGGGACTTCCGGCAACCAGCTCTTCTGCCTTTGCAATAACAGCAACCTTCTTCTCGCGATTTCCTTTATGAACTTTCTTCAGTTCTCCAAAAAAATCTTTTTTGTTGGTGTAAAATAGTTTCAGCGCAGCACGGAAAGCATCCCACACTTTTTCATTTTCCGCTTTGGGTGCAAAACCGACTTGTTTCCATTCTTCCAAAATCCGCTGAAGTGTTTCAGTCATCGTCTGCCATTGTTTTGGCGTATCGAATTTTTCCTCACTCATTTTCTGAGCCCGCTCAAGCAATATCTTTTTCGCTTCAAGGTTTTTGTTCTCTTCCAACTGGCGCACTTTATAGTACTCACGTACTTTCTTGTACACTTCACCAATGGCTTCACGGTATCGTGAACGAAGTTCATCAGTTTTTTCAGGAGCAGTCGGTCCCATTTCCGACCATTCCATCCTGTACAGTTTTATCATTCGCTCCATGCCGCGGATGGATTCAATCTGTAGTAACGATTCAATTTTACTAAGTAACAGCGTTCTGAATTCGAGGTTACGTTTGAAATCAAGTTCCTTCAAATCCTTGCTCAGCTTCATGTTGTAATAGAAGTTGTGCGAGTGACGATGGTAAGCGCTCTGAATGTTCTTGTATTCCCGGTTCGAGATGTTTCCGATTTCATTCCACTTCGCCTGCAACTCTTTGAAAGCATTGAAGGCTTTGCCAATGTTGGTTTCTTCCGAAATCAGTTTCTGAAGTTCGTTGACAATTTCTTCTTTCGCTTTTAACTTGTTCTGAATTTCATTTTTCTTCAGACGTTTGAATTTCGATTCACGGTCGCTGAGAATAAGAATGAGTTCGTTGAAATGTCCATCCAACTCATCTTTTGGCGGTTGGAAATCGTCAGCGTTGCCGCCTTCAGCAAGAAATTTTTCAAGCTGTTCATGCGTCACCGTTTCACAGGCGCGCAGGTATACATTTTTTATCTCATCTGCCTTCGCAAACGTTTCATCCGTCATCTCTTCCTTAACAAGTTCTTCCAAACGTTTGATAATTTCGTCTTTCATAATGTATTCTTAAATCGTTCTATTTTCCGGAGTCTTTTCCGGCGCGGTTTTAAAAGGGTTTCAAAAATAAAAAATGTTTTGGGAAAAGTAACTAAGTCACTAAGGAATTAAGTGATTAAGTTAATGAAACCCGGTCAGTGTCTTCGTTTGTAAAACCTCCTTGTCCTTTTATCTCAGTCATTTAATCACCTCGTCACTTAGTCACATAATATGGCTAAAAGCTTAAATATCTTTGATAATTGGTTTGTAGGTTTATAAAAATAGTTTACATTTGCAGCCTTAATTTCAATAACAATGAAGGCAGACATTCATCCAAAAAATTACAGATTAGTGGTTTTTAAAGACATATCATGTGATTATGCTTTTTTAACCCGTTCAACCGTAGAGACAAAGGACACCATTAAATGGACCGATGGTAACGAATATCCATTGGTAAAACTGGAAATTTCCCAGATGTCCCATCCTTACTATACAGGAAAAATGAAACTTGTTGATACAGCAGGTCGCGTTGATAAATTCCGTACCCGTTACAGCAAGAAGAAAGAAGTTTCCAAATAACCGGACTGATTTATTTTAAGAGTCTCCCGTAGTTTCGGGGGACTTTTTCTATTTTAGGTAAGGAAGTAATTTTGGAAGTGTAACTTTGCTTTTCTCCGATTAAAACCTTGTAAAGATGAACTACATTTTATTTGATGATGAAACCCGTCTTAACCTGCTTCCTTTCACTTTTACACGTCCTGTCGCTGAAATACGCATCGGGATTCTGACCATTCGTGAAAAATGGGAGCATTATTTTCAAGGAACTGTTTCACATTTTACAGAAGGTTTTTTACAGGAGAAATTTCCTCTGACAATTGCTGATGAGAATATACTTATCAATGGTTCTGTTCTTCCTGATAAAAAGTTGGTGGAAGAAATTCAAAAGCTTAGGACGGGAGAAAAGTTGTTGAAAGAAGATGTCGTGATTGCTGCTCACATAGGGAAGGCTGCTGTTTTAAAACTTGTGTTGAATCCTAAGTTTGAACATGCGAAAGTAATTAAATATCCGGATGCGATTTTTAAAATCAATTACAACTGGGAGATTTTTTCCAAGAATGACCAGGCGCTGAAAGATGATTTTCAACTGGTGACTTCCGGTAGAAAGTCGGCAATGTTGAGTTCTACTAACCAAGTGCTTGGAGCAGAAAATATTTTCGTGGAAGAAGGAGCAAAGATCGAATGTTCCATGCTGAATGGCACAACAGGATTAATTTACATCGGGAAAAATGCTGAAGTGATGGAAGGTGCGATGATTCGCGGACCGTTTTCTCTGGGAGAAGAATCCACCGTTAAAATGGGAACGAAAATTTACGGAGCAACTACCATTGGCCCGCATTGCAGGATTGGAGGAGAGATCAACAACTCTGTGATGTTCGGACAATCCAATAAAGCACATGAAGGTTACCTTGGTAATTCTGTCATCGGTGAATGGTGCAACCTCGGAGCTGATTCGAATAACTCAAACCTGAAGAACAATTATTCAACAGTGAAAGTGTGGAACTACCACGATGAAACATTTATGAATACAGGACTTCAGTTTTGCGGATTGATGATGGCAGATCATTCCAAATGCAGCATCAACACAATGTTTAATACGGGAACTGTGGTAGGAGTGAGTGCAAACATTTTCGGAAATGGTTTTCCCCCGAAGTTTATTCCTTCTTTTTCCTGGGGAGGATCGGAAGGATTCTCAACGTACAGAAT
>JAYTXY010000054.1:0-4975 GCA_043742705.1 Bacteroidota bacterium | reverse complement strand
CTGGTTTCGTGATCCGATTCTCTCAAACATTTTATATCGGAGCGAAGGTCAGCTTGCGGAACTGATCATTCATGAAATGACGCATGCTACGTTGTATGTAAAAAGCAGTGTTGACTTCAATGAGAATCTTGCGAGTGCCATTGGTGAAGCAGGAGCGGAGCAGTTTTTGAAATTCATGCATGGAGATTCTTCGGAAGTACTTTTTGATTACCGGAATCGAAATGACGATTACAATCTTTTTGCCGTACACATGTTGAGAGGGACTCAGAAACTTGATTCGCTCTACCGAAAATTTGATCAGACTCAGACGGATGAGTTTAAAAACAAAGTGAAACAAACCCTGATAAAAGAAATTATTTCTTCACTTGATACCGTTTCC
Source organism: Bacteroidota bacterium (assembly GCA_043742705.1). Taxonomy (GTDB): domain Bacteria; phylum Bacteroidota; class Bacteroidia; order AKYH767-A; family 2013-40CM-41-45; genus JAPLDA01. The sequence goes on along the minus strand of JAYTXY010000054.1, from coordinate 4,596 downwards.
TTTCACAACAAGGAGCGTTATTCAAAACTGTTTGAAGGAGGAGAACTTCCGAACAATGCGTACTTCATGGGCTTTACACGATACGATTCTCAAAAAGCTGCAATGAAAAACGAGTTGAAGGAAGAAGCTAAAGGAAATATTAAAGAATATATCCGCTCATTAAAGATCAAATATCAATGATTAAAATAATTTTGATTTATAAATTCAGAAAAATAATTTCATCCCTTCGGGATTTATTTCTGACTTTTATTCTTGCTGTAAAAAAAGTGTCATCCCTTCGGGATTGAGTGTTAGATGTATCTGTGGCAAAAGAAGATCGATAAACTCCGAAGGAGTGTTATTTTAGAAAAAATTTAATTTCAATGTCATAAACCCCGAAGGGGTGATATTTGTTAATCAAGTTCGTGAAATCATTAAATTCGAGGATGAATCTCCGTTCAGAAATTTTAAAAGAACATTCAAAAAAACAAACCGATAAAATCGTTCGATACATTGGAACTGATCAGAAAAAATTTGATGAGCTGGTTGAATTATTTTAAAAAGGAGAATATCGGGTGACTCAGCGAGCAGGATGGCCAATGAGCAACCTGGTTTTTTCTCATCCGAAACTTATCGCGAAACACCTGAAGAAACTTTTAGTCAATACACAAAAGCCAAATCTCCACAATGCTGTACTGAGAAATACATTTCGCTTGCTGCAGGTTGTCTCAATTCCAAAATCATTGCATGGATTAGCTGTTGAAACCTGTTTTACTTTTTTAAATGACAAAAAGCAACCAATAGCCATTCATGTTTTTTCAATGTCTGTTCTTGGGAACTTATGTAAAGAACACCCTGAACTGAAGCAGGAATTAAAATTATCGATAGAGGAGAAGCTGCCTTATGCTTCTGCAGGATTTAAATCGCGGGCGAAGAAGGTGTTAAAAAATATCGGGTGATTAGTTAATTCAGTTGATTGAGTTGAATCAGGAGAAAGTGTGAAAGTGAGAAGCCCCTCTACGTTGACATTTCAGAGAGAAATGTCATGCAGGAGGCATCTATTTATAATTCGGTTATGTTGTTAATTCTTGTGCAGTCAGGTGTCCTTGTGCCGTCAGGTGTTTCACCTGGCGTTTATCCAAAAGCGTTATATAGTTATTGCTGTGTCGTCAGGTGAAATACCTGACGGCATGGAAAATCACCATCTTCCCGGCATACATGTGAATCCGTCAGAATAGACTGACTTCTTTCTGGTTCCCGGAGATTCGTACATTCGTACTTATTAGTAATTCGTAGATTGATTATATTTGCTGTATCAGTAAAATTGATAATGAAAAAGATCACCCCATATCATCCCAAAAATAAAATCCGGATTGTAACGGCTGCCTCGCTTTTTGATGGACATGATGCTGCCATCAACATCATGCGCAGAATTATCCAGAGCAGCGGAGCCGAAGTTATTCACCTCGGCCACGATCGCAGCGTGGAAGAAGTAGTGAATTGCGCCATCCAGGAAGATGTGCAAGCGATTGCCATGACAAGTTATCAGGGCGGACACATGGAATATTTCAAATACATGTTCGATTTGCTGAAGGAAAAAGGATGTGATCGCATAATGATTTTCGGTGGTGGTGGCGGAACCATTCTTCCTGAAGAAATTGCTGAACTTCAGAAGTACGGCATCGCTCGCATTTATCATCCTGATGATGGTCGAACGATGGGCTTGCAAGGCATGATCAACGACATGCTTGAAAAATGTGATTTCGAAACGGGAAGCCCATCCTCATTCCTTCCCAAAGGGAAGGAGGAATTTAATGATTCGAATGATGTTTCTCTTACCATTTTGGAAAAGGAATCCATCACTACAGTGCTTAGAAGAAAAGAAGCCAAAGTAATTGCAGGTTTAATTTCATGTGCCGAAAATGACCATGAGGTTTTTGAAAAATTAACTAAAGATTTTTTGCTTCCTCACAAAGTAAAGTCGAACGGTTCTCCTTCCCCTTCGGGGAAGGTTGGGATGGGGCATGTCTTAGGTATCACCGGAACTGGCGGCTCCGGAAAATCTTCTCTTGTAGATGAGCTTGTGAGAAGATTTTTAATCGACTTCAAAGATAAAACCATTGCAATTGTTTCCGTGGATCCTTCAAAACGTAAGACTGGCGGAGCTTTGCTGGGTGATCGCATCCGGATGAATTCGATTAACAGTCCGCGTGTGTATATGCGTTCGCTCGCAACACGACAAAGCAATCTCGCTCTTTCAAAATATGTGCAGGATGCCGTTCAGGTTTTGAAAGCTGCTAATTATGATCTGATCATTTTAGAAACTTCAGGAATTGGTCAGAGTGATACAGAAATTATTGAACACAGTAATCTTTCTCTTTACGTGATGACTCCTGAATATGGAGCTGCATCACAACTTGAAAAGATTGACATGCTTGATTTCGCTGATGTCATCGCTCTCAATAAATTTGATAAACGTGGAGCGCTCGATGCATTGCGTGATGTGAAGAAACAATACAAACGCAATCACCAGTTGTGGGAAACCAGCGATGATGATCTTCCTGTCTTCGGAACGATTGCTTCTCAATTCAATGATCCCGGAATGAACCAGCTTTACCGGAAGATAATCGATACGATGGATGAGAAGCTGGGATGCGATTTCAAATCTTCCTTTAAAATTACGAAAGAGATGAGTGAGAAGATTTACATCATTCCTCCTCCGAGAATCCGTTACCTGAGTGAGATCACAGAGACGATCCGTAATTACAATGGTTGGTCAAAACAACAAAGTGAAGTCGCGCAAAAACTTTTCGGAATAAAAAAGACAATCGATTCGGTAAAAGAATCAGCTGTAGAGTATAAGGAAACACTTGTTAAGCAACTGGAAGAACTTTATAAGAAAACAGAACTCAGTCTTGATGGACATAATAAAGAGTTGCTGGAAAAATGGGATGCACAAGCACAGCGTTACAAGGATGAATACTACGTTTACAAAGTGCGTGAGAAAGATGTGAAAGTGCAAACGCATTATGAATCGCTTTCTCATTTGCAAATTCCGAAAGTTGCTACTCCGAATTTTGAAGCATGGGGAGAACGTTTGCAATGGGCATTGCAGGAAAACTATCCCGGGGAATTTCCATTTACATCCGGAGTATTTCCTTTCAAGAGAGAAGGAGAAGATCCGACAAGAATGTTTGCCGGTGAAGGCGGGCCGGAACGAACAAACAGAAGATTTCATTATGTAAGTTTAGGATTGCCTGCCAAACGTTTGTCTACAGCATTCGACAGCGTTACGCTATATGGTCACGATCCTGATCATCGTCCTGATATTTATGGAAAGATCGGTAATAGTGGCGTTAGTATTTGTTGTCTTGATGATGCGAAGAAATTATACAGCGGTTTTAATCTTGCAGATCCGAAGACATCTGTATCGATGACCATTAATGGTCCTGCAGCGATCCTCACGGGATTTTTTATGAATGCTGCTATTGATCAACAGTGTGAGTTGTACATCAAACAGCATGGATTGGAAGAAGAAGTTACAAAGAAGATTGAAGACATTTATAAGAGGAAAAAAACAAAACGTCCTTCTTACCAGGGAGAGATTCCCAAAGGAAATGATTCGTTGGGTTTGATGTTGCTTGGTGTAACGGGCGACCAAGTTCTTCCTAAAGAAGTGTATGATAAAATAAAGGAAGACACACTGCACAAAGTTCGGGGAACAGTTCAGGCTGATATTCTGAAAGAAGACCAGGCACAAAACACGTGTATCTTCTCAACAGAATTTTCTTTGCGATTGATGGGTGATGTGCAGGAATATTTCATCAAACATAAAATCAGGAATTTTTATTCGGTATCAATTAGTGGTTATCACATTGCTGAAGCAGGAGCAAATCCGATTTCTCAATTAGCATTTACCCTTGCAAATGGATTCACCTACGTTGAGTATTACCTCTCACGGGGAATGAAGATTGATCACTTCGCTGCCAACCTGAGTTTCTTTTTCAGCAACGGTATTGATCCGGAATATTCCGTGATCGGAAGAGTAGCAAGAAAGATCTGGGCGAAAGCGATGAAGCTGAAATATCATGCGAATGAACGTTCGCAGTTATTAAAGTATCACATTCAGACTTCCGGTCGTTCGCTTCATGCTCAGGAAATTGACTTCAACGACATCCGGACTACACTTCAAGCATTGTATGCAATTTACGATAACTGCAATTCACTTCATACAAACGCATACGATGAAGCGATTACAACTCCTACTGAAGAAAGTGTTCGCAGAGCAATGGCGATTCAGCTCATCATCAACCGCGAGTTAGGATTGGCGAAAAATGAAAATCCGTTACAAGGTTCTTTTATAATTGAAGAACTGACGGACATCGTGGAAGAAGCCGTGATGGCTGAGTTTGACCGTATCACAGAAAGAGGCGGAGTGTTAGGTGCCATGGAAACAATGTACCAGCGCGGAAAAATTCAGGAGGAAAGTTTGTATTACGAAACGTTGAAACACAACGGTGAATACCCGATCATCGGAGTCAACACTTTTCTATCGAGCAAAGGTTCTCCGACTGTTCTTCCGAAGGAAGTGATTCGTGCTACAACGGAGGAGAAGGA
>JAYTXY010000053.1:0-27206 GCA_043742705.1 Bacteroidota bacterium | reverse complement strand
GACCACGTGAATGGTTGCTGCGGTACTATTTGTTGTCACTACTACAAATAGTACAATGATAAAACTCCATTTAGCTTTCATGATTTTTATTTTTTATTTGATATTTTTTATTTTTGATTAACTCAAAACTTTGAACTTTGAACTTTGAACTTTGAACTTTGAACTTTGAACTTTGAACTTTGAACTTTAAACTTTAAACTTTGAACCTTGAACCTTGAACCTTGAACCTTGAACCTTGAACTTAATACTGATGCGCTCCGTGCGTTCCGATTACGAAAATCCAACGAAGGAATACTTGTGTGAAATTTTTTTCAAAATTGTTTTCGGGATCTTCTCGATTTGCAAATGTTTGCTTGGCTTGAACTTCGATTTTCTGAAACTCTGTTGCATACCATCCCCACGTAGCTGACAAGGCTTGTTCCACGAATTGTGCGGATGAAGGAATGTTTGTATAATCGTATCGTGCAGTGATAAATGAACGCTTTGAAACTTGCATGACGATCATTGAATACAATCCCAGAGCATTTACAGTCGTGCTGTCGAAGCGAGCATTACTTAGATAAACCTCGTTCTGAAATGTGAACGATTTGTACGTGTTGTATTTTACCGGCTTCCATTTGTAAGTTAAATCGGCTGCTGCAACATTAGTGATATGTTCGGTCGCATTCGCTCCTGAAATTCCCGTCAGTCCGAATTCAAGTGTTGCATTCGCAGTTAAGTCCCAGAAATTTTTCAGATGAGCAAGCTTCAGGTAATTATCTCCTGTGCTTCTTGCAAAGCTTGGACTTTCTCTTGGTCCGTCAGTGATTTCAAAGGTAAGTTCCTGGAAGAAAGAATGATTTGGAAGCAGCCAGCTTAGTTGCACACCTTCGTCATTCATTCCTTCTTCTCCGAAAAAACGAACATATGCATTCGGCATATCAACGAACGGCAATGCATGAGGATGCATTGTGTTGATTCGTCCTAACGCCTGTTTAAACTTTCCTGCTTTCAGTTGAAGGTGAGCAGGCAGTGAGAGTGTCGTGAGATATCCTTCTTCCACTTCTGCACCAAAGGCGCCTGTTTCAGTATCACGACTCAGAGAAATGAAGAAGTCGGCTCTTGCATATGGATCGACCACTGACTGAAGAGAGATTTCAGATTCGTGGAGATTGGCATCAAAATGTCTTCGATAATTACTTTGATAACTTCCACGGAAGTCACCGATTACGCTGATGTCAGGGTTTGCAGAAGGAGATAATCTGGGAGCAGCAGTTGAAGGAACTGCATTGCTTTCCTTGAGTACCTGGTTTTGAATTTGCAGCAGCAATAATGAGTCTGACGCTAAGCTGTCGGTTTGCGCATGGACTCGCGGAATGAGTAACACTGCTGACAGAAATAGAAATATTTTCCTTTTCATGAAATGTTTGTTTGATTTAATAAATAAAAGAAGTTGAGAAAGCGGTTGCTTTCCCTGGTTCAGTTCCTGGTTTTCAGGACTGAATTAAAATCAAACAACTGAAGGAGGTCCCCGGAAAAATAAAAACGGAGAAGAAGAAAACTGATAACCGATTGTATTTTCAACCGGCTGAACAGAAATAAGCGTGGATGAGAAAAAGAAAAAATTATTTTCAGTATTTAAAAAGGGAGGAGCCGAAAATTGCAGCATCTCGCAATGCTGGTGTAATTCTCCTACATGATGCGAAGCTTTATCATGAGTCATTACATCGCACGTATCATCGTGATGGATCAGTTCATGGATCAGTTCTGTCGGAGTGATGAAAAGAGAAACTGTTGCAAACAAAAAGTAAGCAATGAATTTTCTGAAAAGAAGTTTGTTGTTTAACTTCATCTGATAAAATTAAGAAAAACTATTGACTTACAGCGCCCTGAAAACAATGAAAGTCCATCACTGATTTGTATTACTGTGGTAATTTCAATTTTCCGGATTCTATGTCATTAATAAAGCCGCGGATTTTTTCAGTATCCAGTCGTTTAGCAATGATACGTTTCTTCTCATCCAGAAGGTAAATAACAGGAGTAGAATAGATGTCGTAGTAATTTCGGAAGTTCGTTTGATTGTATAAATCGGAAACATTTATCCAGTCCAGTTTATTGTCTCGAATGTATTTCTTCCAGACTTCAACATCAGATTCAATTCCTACCGAGAACACTTCAATATCTTTTTTCGCCACCTTCATGCTATCGTAGTAGTGGAGAAGTTTGGGAATTTCAATTTTACAATGACTGCATGTCGGATCCCAGAATGCCAATACCGTAAATTTTGCTTTCACTCCGTGCAGCGTATGCATCACAAATGAAGTGTCTGGCATTGCAAGATCATGGGCTACTGAAAAAAGAATGGTAGGTTTTATTTTCTCAACACGTTTGAGAATGTTTGCTTTCAATGTAGAGTCTGCCCAATACGCAAGGTCTGACAGGTAATATTTTTCAGCAAGATGGACGAACACTTTATCAAATCCCATGATGTTTGAGGTTTCATAAAAGTTGGTCAATGTAGCTACGCAATATTTGAAGACCTCTTTGTTTGCTTTTGCCTTTTCTATGATGGTGTCAAGCGATGGAATGATTGAATCAGGAGTCTGCGCTGTGAGTTGAGTGGTATAAGTTTTTATTTTGTTCTGAAAAATAGGAGTTCTCAGAATCCTTTCATCACTGAAATCCACATTGTCCCAAAAATGTGCTTTGTAATACCTGAATTGAAAAGAAGAATCCGTGATGTTTCCCTTGTCATCTTTAGGTGGCTCCGGAATTTCGGGCTCCGACATTGTTTTAAAAAGTTTTGCAATCAAAGTCTTTGGATAATCAGCCATCAGTTTAAGCCTGTATGTTTTGACTTCCTTGTCAACTACCGAAATTCTTTCACGGATTGCTTTCGCAGAGTCCGGATTGTTTTTGTTAATGTCCAGGCGGGTTTTCATCCCCTGCGTTTCTTTTGATTTTTCTATAATAAATCGCTGATGCTCATTGAATAGTTTATTCTCGAGAGAATTGGTGGATTTAAAATTCGTAATGAAATCCAGCGTGTCGGTTTCAACGGTAAACTTTTGTTCGTTGACAAGAATTTCAAAATAAGTTTTGTTGGGCATTACGACCAGGTAAATTCCTCCCGGCAAGGAATCTTTTCCATGGAAAAGGCACCATCCGTCTTTGTCCAGTCGCGAGGTATCCCTGATGTATTGTTTGTCGCCATAGTGATTGCCAAGGTAACAGACGGTGTCTTTTAATCCATTGATGTGAACCTTGATTTCGTAGCCACCGCTTTTTACCCGGATGGAAAGCGCTACGGTCAAAAATAAAATCAGTGATGATTTAATCAATACAGAGAAATTATTTTTCTTCATACACAGGATTTTGAAGGCATTCAACTTCATGAACATGAAATTGGTTTCGCAAATTTACGATGAAAAGTATTTTTCAGATGAAGGTTTGATAAATTCTGCCTGTAAATGTTGATGTTTAGCTTACGGATACCTTAGTCAATTGAGTTAATTAGGTTAATTGGTTGATTTGGCGGACAGAATATTCTATGTACTTAATCTACCCAATCAACTAAGTTAACTCAATCAACTAAAATTCTTCGTTGGGTGTGCCATCTTAAAAGAACGAGTAATATATAAGCAGGAAATTCTTAGAGATTCCCCCTGAGTTCCTGTTCCCGTTCAATCGCCTCGAAGAGGGCTTTGAAGTTTCCTTTGCCAAATGATTTGGCGCCCTTTCTCTGGATGATTTCAAAAAATAAAGTCGGGCGGTCTTCTACAGGTTTGGAAAATATTTGTAACAGATATCCTTCATCATCACGGTCAACGAGAATGCCAAGTTTTTCAAGAGAAGAAAGATCCTCGTCAATTTTTCCGACTCGCGCTGTCAGTTCTTTATAATATGTGGAAGGCACTCTTAAAAATTCAATGCCTCTTCGCTGCAGCTCAGTTACGGTTTTGATGACGTCATTCGTAAGAATGGCTATGTGCTGAACTCCGGCTCCGCGATAATATTCCAGGTATTCATCAATCTGTGATTTCTTTTTTCCCTCCGCAGGTTCATTGATCGGAAACTTAATGTACCCGTTACCGCTTGCAACCACCTTGCTCATCAGGGCAGAATATTCTGTGGAGATATCCTTGTCGTCAAACGTGATGATCATTTTAAATCCCATCACATCCTCATAAAATTTCACCCACTCATTCATTTTTCCAAGCTCCACGTTGCCCACACAATGATCTACTACTTCAAATCCAACAGGCTCGGTTTTAAAAGTTGATTTTGCAGGTTTGAATCCCGGCATGAACGAGCCGTTGTAATTTTTTCGTTCAATAAATTTATGAATGGTTTCTCCGTAAGTATGAATCGCTGCAATTTTTATTTCACCTGATTCATCAGAAAGTGTTTCCGGCTGCGTGTGCACCTTTGCACCGCGCGACATCGTCTCGTAAAAAGATTTTTCTGCATCGTCCACCCACAACGCCAACACTTTTACACCGTCTCCGTGTTTTAATACATGAGCAGCAATTTCTGAATCAGGATATAGTGAAGTAGTGAAGACGAAACGGATTTTCCCTTGCTTCAATACATAAGAAGCACGATCACGTACACCCGTTTCCGGGCCTGCGTAGGCGATCAACTCAAAGCCGAACGCATGTTGATAATAGTACGCGGCTTGTTTCGCATTGCCAACCCAGAATTCAATGTGGTCGGTACCGTTTAGTGGGAGGAAGTCCTGAGACATGGTTGGATATTTTTTATTGTTTATTTTTTATTGACATCGCACATCGATAAATATAAGCAACAAATATCCTAAATAGAGAGAGAAAAATCAAATTTTGATTACTCAATGGATGCTCAAATGAGACCAAAATAACCCATTATAACTAAGAACTAGGAACTAATAACTACTTTTTCTTCGGCTGGTAGCCACGTTCTTTCGCCATTTTCTCAAGGCGCTCCTGAAACCCTGATTTCTTCTGGGCTTTCGGACGTTTCTTGTTTTCCTGGATCTGGCGATGGATAGCATCTTCATCAATGAATGCTTTGAAAAGATATTGTTGTCCGAATCCAAATACGTTGCTCAGAAAATAATAGTAACTCAATCCTGCAGAGTAATTATTGAACACGCCAAGGAACATAATCGGCATGAGGTACATCATCCATTTCATCTGTGGATTTGCTGCACTCGTCATCTGCATGTTCATACGTGTGTACAGCAATGTAGAGACGGTCATCAGCAATGTGAAGAGGCTGACATGGTCACCATAAAACGGAATTTTAAAAGGAAGATCAAGGATAGAATCGTATGTAGAAAGATCTTTTGCCCATAGAAAACTTTCTCCCCTGAGTTCAATGGACGAAGGAAAAAACCGGAACATGGCGATGAGGATCGGCATCTGCAACAGCCCTGGAATGCACCCACCAAGCGGGTTTACTCCTGCCTTTCGATACAGCGCCATCGTTTCCTGCTGCTTCTTCATCGCGTCATCGGGATACTTCGCAGTGAGTTCTGCGATTTCAGGTTGCAGCACTTTCATCTTCGCCTGTGATTTGAACGATCCGTAAGTTAGCGGAAGCAAAACAATGCGGATGAGAATAGTCAGGATAAGAATGATGATTCCGAAATTCAAACTAAAGCCATTCAGGAAATTGAAAACAGGAATCACGAGGAACCGATTCACCCATCCGAAGATTCCCCAGCCCAGCGGAATTTGCTTTTCAAGGTGAAGGTCAGGGATTTTCTTCAACGTCTGGTAATGGTTCGGTCCAAAATAAAAACGCATACCATAACTTTCACTTTGCTTGTGTTCATAAGGAAGCGCAAAAGACGCTGACAATGTTTTTACAATACTGGTAGATGCATGGTCAGTTTTATTCTCAACGACCGGAGACTCAAATGCATTGTCGGCAATTAAAACAGATGTAAAATATTGCTGCTTGAAAGCAATCCATTTTACTTTTGTCTTCAACGATTTCTGTTCATCTTTACTTTCGGAGAGATAATCCACATCTTCATCGTCCCCGGAGAAACGGTAGTACACCGTGGTGGCCATGCGCTCACTCTCCATGCTTTTCTCCTGGCGCAGCATAGGTTGTCTCCAGTCGAAAGAGATGTACGTAGCATTCGAAGCAACCACATCGTTAAGACCGACTATGTTGATCTTAAATTTTACAAGGTAGCTGTTGCTGTCAAGTGCATAAGTATATTCAATGTATTTATTTTCACTTGCATTGAGTTTTAGTGAAACGGATTCAGGAGAAGTTGCCGGAACCGAAGGTTGAAAGAAAAGGTTGTTGGTGTTGATGATGCGATTCTGTGCAGACAACGATAAACCGAAACCTGCAGTATCTGCACCCATTAACAGCACAGGTTTGCCGTCAAATGTTTTGTATTTTTTCAACTCAACATTTTTGATTTTTCCTCCTTTGTTCGAAAGGGTAATTTTGATAAGATTGTTTTCGAGAGTGACATTCTTTTCCGTTCCTTCCGAAGCAGATGCAAAATCACCAAACTGTTGTTTCCGAAGTTCCTGCTTTGCGGAATCATTTAGTTGAACAAAAGAAGACGTGTCTGCAGCAACCGGTTTTTGCATTTGCTGCACGACTTCTTTTTTCTTCTCATCAGCCTTCATCACCATGGCAATTGAATCCTGCTGGTGTTTCATCGCCATCTTTTCTTCAGCACTTGGCTGTGTATAGATGCTGTATCCGATTATTAAAAAGCCGATGATAATAATACCGATGATCGAATTCCTGTCCATAAAAAAAATTGAGGGCGCAAACATACAGGATTCAACGCTGAATCACAAGAGGAGGTTAGTTCAATGGTTTATTAGTTCGATAGTTCATTGGTTCATTGGTTTATTGGTTCAATAGTTCATCAGTCTATTGGTTTATTGGTAACTATCAACACAATGTCTAACGCCCCTAACAACTGAACTAATAAACCAATGAACAGCTAACCAAAAAAAATGCCCTGCTTTTAAAAAAAGCAGGGCATTTTTTTTATCGGGAAGTAGTCAGTTAATATTTTAAAAATTTGACAAGTTTGGTTTGTGATGTATTTGTATCATCATCCGAATTCATCAGCTTCATGTAATATACGCCCTGAGGAAGATCGGTGATTTTCAACGTAACAACATTGTAACCTGTGTGAACTACATTGGTGGTTTCGAGAACTGTCTTGCCAAGTATATCAACAATCCTGATGGAAGCATTTCCTTCAAGCGGCTGATAAAAATTAATGTTCAGTTCTGTGTTTGCAGGGTTTGGATACAATGAAACTACATTTTTGTTGTTGCAATTTATCGCGACAATATCGGAATAGGATGATTTTCCATCAATGTCAACCTGTTTCAACCTGTAATATAGTACCTCGTAACAAGGAGGGTTGCCGTCAAATAAGGTATAGTACAATGGTTGAGTGGATGTGCCTGCGCCATGGCCTTTCACTTTTCCGATGGTAGTAAATTCTTTTGCATCGCTGCTTCGCTCCACATAGAAATATTCGTTGTTAATTTCAGAAGCAGTTTCCCAGGAACATTGTACTCCTTCTTTTTCCGGGTCGGCAATAAAATACAACAGTGAGATAGGGAACGGTGAAAATTCCTGCGCTATTGCAAAACGAGAGTTGAAGAAATCTGTACTTGTCTGAACGTGATTAATACTGTCACGGAGTGTATTGGTGGAGGAATAACCACTGTACACGCCTGCAACCCTATGGCACTTTCCAAGCAAACTCCACGAAGCAGCTAAGCATGGATTAGACGTTGTATCAGCCTTTACAATGGTATGCCCTCCTGAAGGCCAACTGTCATTTGTCATTCCCGTGCTGTTTGCGGTGAGGTTAAAGCGACCATCAAAAACATTCTCAGATTTCAGGAAAGTCCAGTATCCATGATTGAACAGAGAATCATTTGCGTAGTTGGCATATTTACATTCGCCTCCAAGAGCAGGTAACGGACCTGCGGGAGGTGTGCAAGACCAACTAGAGAAATAACCCTCAAGGAAATTCACGTTGCTTGATCTTGTCAGCCAAATACTTGCATACTCATATTTGGTAGCAGTACCAACAGGATAATCTAAGACCCACGCACTCGGGGTAACAAAGGCAGTAAAGTTACCTTGGTTAACTCTTCTCTTGAGTTTTCCCTGGATGTAACTGTTAGCGCTAAATCCTGAAATGGCAACCGGAGGAGTATTTGGTGACGTATTTGGATTACCATTATTAAGCAGGATAACCCTGAGACTGGAATTTGCTGTTGTGATAATATCACCTGTCCCTAATGTCAATGCAGAATCAATAACCATCGAACCGTTATATGGCGGACCCGATCCATCGAGGATAACATCTCCGCCTACTGTTTTATTGACATACACTCTACCCAAGAAGGTAGTATCTGCAGAAGTATTGTAAGTGGAAAAATATTGGTCAGATGATCCGTTGAATTCAAGCGTACTTCCTTCAGGATTTAAAAATGTACTCATTCCATAGTTCGTAAAATTTCCGCCTAACTTCATGTACTGACCGTTGATATTGAAAATACTCGTACTGCTTGCAACCGTAAAATCTTCCTTCACATCAAATGACTTGTACATGGTAACAGATCCGCCTGTCTTATCAATCAGCAGACTTGCAAAACCACCCGTACCTGTTAATGTACCAATACCTGTTACAGTTTGATCCGCACCGGAACTAAAGATAACCGTGGAGCCTGCACCACAAATAAGACTACCGTTTACAATCAGGTTACCACAAATAGTTAAATCTGAACCGGCAGCCAACGTAAGCGTTGTGCCCAACTCAATGTCAAGATTGAAAACACTTCTTGATCCCGTAATAATAGGTTGCTTGGTAGATGCTGAAATGAAAGCATCAATGGTACAACTTGGCAGAGCTGAAGTACAAGGTCCTGTCCAGTTATTAAGTGTAGAATACAATGTATCTGTTGAGCCGTTCCAGGTAACAGAAGATGGAATGGAACCTGAAATGTTGGTGGTTCCTCCTGTATTAATTCCCCAATTCAATGTAAAGCCGACTGATGTACCCGTTCCCACTTTATTTACATAAAGCAAATAAGTACGATCGGTTGCCTGTGGCCCGATAGTATCAGCAAAAAAAGTAGCGGTTGGATGAGATAAACCGGTTGCACCTGTGCCGGAAGTAAAATTGCAGCGCTTAGGTGTTCTTGTAGTGAGGCCTGAACAAGGATTGGAAACCCCTGTAATGTCCCATAAGATAAAATTATAATCTGCCGAAGCACTTGGTGTAATTGTAAATCCGGTCGAACTTCCCGCCACCACGGAAAACTGGTACCAACCTGCATTGTTTTCAGCAGTTCCACATCCACCTGTAACAGCACCTGTGATATCGCAAATATTTCCTTCCGTAACAGGACCTGGATCAGCTTCCACAATGTTTCCATTTCCACAGACAGCAGTCGCTAATGAACAATCCAGTTTCGAAATTGCAGGAGGAGGACCACTTCCGTCATACACCGTCATCCTGAAAGTACCCGATGCTGAAGTCCCGTATTTGCTTACTTCAATATATACCGTGTCAATGCCGGACGCAATTCCGGTGACAGAAATAAATGACCCGAATTGAGACGCACCACACAATGTCGCATCATCGTTACAGTTAAGTATGGAATTGCTGCTAAAAGCATTTGAACAACCGGTTGGGAAACTATAGGCTGCGACTACAGGATCAGTAATGGTGATTCCAACAACACGCACTTTTATCCAGCGGGTAGCAGGAACAACAACCTTGTACCAAACAGTTGGATTGCCTGTCCATATTCCGCAACCGGTCGGACTCGCAGGTTCTGAAGACCCAAAAGTATTGGTCGCACATGAATTGTCTCCCGTAACCGGAATTCCAAGATTTACAAGAATTGATCCGCAAGGCAAATCATTCGAAGGTCCTCCAACACTTGGGCCCGCTAAACTGATCTGGAACTGCCCCGGAGCATTAGGGTTTTTTGACCAAACCCGAATGTAATATGTTCCGGCAGAAAGTGTCGAAATAATTTTCGGCATGCTTGCATTTGAACTTGAGTTGTCATCGCATGTCACTAAGGTTAAACCTCCACAGGAGCCGCTGTAAAGCGCCATTCCGGCATCTACGATAGCAGGTGATCCGTTAGATTTTGTATCAATGGTAACAGCTCCGGAAAAACTGGTTGTGAATTTTAACCAGTTGTCTCCCGTTCGCCCGCTCAGGTATCCGGCACACGAAGGATAAGGAATGTCAGAGGAAGGACTATAGCAGGAAGTACTGTAATTTGTTCCGAATGCTACTGATGCACAAGCGTTCGCAAGCGTTCCTAAATTCGTTGCAGTGGCGCAGGTAGAATTTGTCACACTGGAAGAAGTAGCCGCAAATGTAAACGTCATCGATGAACTTCCTGCAAGGGTTGAATTGTTGCTAACCACAAAGTAGTAAGTTACTCCTCCAACCAACGTCACACTTGCAATGGAGACCGCTGCCAATGCACTTGATTGTGTAGCCTGTGCAATACACTTGGTGCTGCCTGATTCAGGACAACCGTCATATACAAATACGCCGGGGTAAGAGGTGGTAATCGTACTTGTCACAGTAACCGCCAGGCAAGTAGTACTTGCAGGAGTGTATTTGAAAATATAATCTTTACCACCAAGCCAGCTTGATGAGCATGGTGTATTGGCATTGTAATAATCAGTGTGAATAGCGGTATTAAAACCGGAAGCGCTGTATGGAAGCGAACAAATTTTTAGCGCATTCGCACAGGAATCTCCCGTGGCACCAAGTTGAACACTAACCTGAAATGTACCTCCTGAACTCGAATTGGCAGACCATACACGTATGTAATATATAGTGCTTGCTGATGCACTAAATGTAATTTTTGGCATCAATGCGTTAGCGCTCGAATTATCATCGCATGTAACCAATGTAAAAGCTCCGCATGATCCGGTGTAGATAGCCATTCCACCATCCGACAAAGCAGGGGAAAGTGATCCTGCTTGCATATCAACGGTTACATTGCCGCTCGTACCCGATGATGTAGTAAACTTAAGCCAAACATCGCCAGTGATTGAAGTAGCTCCGCTACCTTGTATAAATCCGGCACAAGCAGGATTAGGATAACCAGTCGTTGAGGAAGGTGTTGCACATTCTGTGGTAAAGTTAGTTCCGTAATTGATGAGGGTGCATTGGTCAAGAGTTCCTAAGTCAGCCGATGAAGTTGGCGGACATGCATCCTGTAAATAACCCGCGCTTGGAGTCGCGATGCTCACGTTAATATCAAACGGGATGAAAGCAGGACCGAGTGAACTGTTGTTGTCCACAACAATGTAATACGTCTGGCTAGAGGTTAACGAAACATTATAGATCGTAGCACCAGCAGAAGTAGCAGTGGCAGTGGCAATACAATGGGTATTGACAAGATCAGTCGGGCAACCGTCATACACAAAAAGTCCCGGGTAAGAATTTGTTCCTGTATTGGTGATTACAAATTTTACACATTGTGTTGTTGAAGGCGTATAACTAAATACATAATCCGGTCCGGCAAGGTACGCACTGTTGCAAACGGAATTCGCACTGGTGTAATCGTTAACTGAATTTTTTGTGGTTTGACCGGTGAGTGAAAAAGCGGATGTAGTAAGCTGCGTACATATTTTGTATGCATTGGCGCAGGTATAACCCGTAATATCCTGGACATATACTTTGAACTTTCCGACTCCTGTTGAAGTATTCGGAAAACCTGCTACACGGGCATAGAGTACCTCTGAACTACACGCTGCAGATGTACGATCAATGGTTACTTCGCCCAAGCTATCTGAATTTGCAAGATTTCTTCGAGAGCCGCCAAGTGAAGTCAGTGAACCACATGCCCCTGAAAACACTTCCACAGTCGTTGCACTTAGAGGTTTACAGGATGCCGCTGAGTCAGTGCTAAATTTGAATCCGGATTGTCCTGCCGGTTTTGTAAACGAAAACCATATATCGTTATAGGTTGTATCTAAAGCTGCACCGGATGCTACACTTTTAGTAGCGTGCACGGTTGCATACGTAGCGGCTGTAGGTGTTGAGGTAATTGATCCCAACGAGATTGCGCCGGAACAATTGTCGTTTGATGGAGCCCTTGGTGTGAATGTGTAAATCATAATTGAATCTTTTCCGGGCCAGGCAGCAAGAGTGTTATTAGCCACAGAACTATCAACAGCATGAACACCGGAACCGGTCACATAATCCCGCACCGAATAATAGTCTCCTGCACAAGGTCCAATGATTCCGATCGAGGCTGAAGCACCGGTAGAGGCGAACAGGGTATTAAACGGATAATAATAATCAATTACTCCTGTTGAAGGTCTTAACCGCACGGCAAAGAGCGATGTTGAGCCTGCATTAGTTTTATCCCATTTCACAGTAGCCAACCTGAACCACAGGTACGTTCCATCCCACTTTGCCTGGGCAGAAGCAATCGATAAATCATCCCATAAAAATGCCAGCCGTGGTCCGGCAGCTGTAGCAATGCTATTGGTAGGGTCTGATGGATTGCCTGCAACCGCTGAGTTATTTGCAAGCCCGGTTGTGAGTTGGACGAAACCATTACTTGAAAGATAGAATCCATCATATAAAATACCGCCAAAAGTAAATCCCGGATAACCACTCAGGAAAGCGTTTGCATGAGCACCGGTAAATACAGTTGAGCAGGAATCGTCTTTAGTTCCGGCAGAATATAAACTCATTCCGGTTGGTATTGTTAACGTTGTTCCGGCCGTAGTGGTGAAAGTATAACCAAGCCCCACTCCCGCCTGGGCTCCGGCTTTGAATGTATTTAGGGTGAAAAGGAAAAATAAAATGGTTACTGCAAGATGAGTAAATTTTATTTTCATGGTGCTTTTGTTAAGTATAAGTTGAATTCTCACTACAGGTTTCCTTTAAAGAAAATTGAATATAGAATTACGAAAAGATTAAATGTTTTGTTCCCGCTTTAACAGTTAATTAAGTGCACCAAAGTTGCAAAAAAAAATATGGAAATGCAAGGATCTTGGGTGAATGGTTCAAAAACTTTGTAAACGTCTTTATTCTGCTTGCGAAATGATAGAAAATGGTGTTAAACGGTTTTTCAGAGGGCAAAAACGGAGTGTAATTTTTGGAGTGAAATAGGTTTTATTATGATCTACGAATTACGAATTTATACGAATGTACCAATCGAAACGGATCAATGAATTTTCGTGCTTTTAAGTCTTCGTGCGAAAGGATGAACGTCAGAAACCTGACGGAAATTAAGCGCATTTGGTCGCCTCTCTAAAATGCTGACACGCAAGACCTGTCATCACAACAAATCTTGATTCTTGACTCTTGGTTCTTGTCTCTTGCAATCGTTAGCGAACCAACTGCGCTTCCGCACCAACGTGTTTCGATTTATCTAGCGCTGCCCTCACGAATTTTACAAAAAGCGGATGTGGATTTTCAACGGTGCTTTTGTATTCAGGATGAAACTGAACACCTACAAACCAAGGATGATTTTTCAGTTCAATGATCTCAACAAGATTTCCTTCAGGATTGATGCCCGTTGCAAGCATACCTGCATCTTCATAGTCTTTTAAAAATTTATTGTTGAACTCGTAACGGTGACGATGACGTTCACTGATTTTCGATTTTCCGTAAATGTTTCCGGCTCGACTTCCTTTCGTAAGATTACAAGTATATTCTCCGAGACGCATCGTTCCGCCTTTCTTCGTGATCTTTTTTTGTTCTTCCATGAAATCGATCACAGCATGTCTTGTGTTGGGGCTCATCTCTGTTGAATGAGCATCGCTCCAGCCAAGTACGTTGCGCCCGAATTCAATCACCGCACATTGCATACCGAGACAAATGCCGAGAAACGGAATGTTGTTTTCACGAGCATACTGAATGGCGGAAATCTTTCCTTCAATGCCACGGTCTCCAAAACCGGGAGCAACGAGTATTCCGTTGAGTCCGTTAAGGCGAGAATGAACATTTTCTTTGTCAATTTTTTCAGAGTGAATCCATTCCAGTTTCACTCTACATTCGTTGGCAACACCGGCATGAATAAATGCTTCGTTAATGGATTTGTAAGCGTCTTTTAGTTCAATGTATTTTCCGATCAAACCGATTTTCACTTCGTTGACAGGATTCTTCAGCTTGCCCAAAAATATTTTCCATTGCTCAAGTTCGGGTTCGTGTTGTAACGGAAGTTTTAGTTTGGCGAGAACAACTTTATCAAGCTGTTCTTTGTACATGAGAATCGGAACATCGTAAATTGTTTCCGCATCAATTGATTCGATCACAGCATTTACATTCACGTTGCAGAACAATGCAATCTTTCTTCTGATTTCATTGGAGATGGAATGTTCAGTTCTGCAAACAAGAATGTCAGGTTGTACTCCGAGTTCGAGTAATGCTTTCACGGAATGTTGTGTCGGCTTGGTTTTTAACTCACCGGCTGCTGCAAGAAAAGGAATAAGAGTCAGGTGAATCACCATACACGAACTTCCGAATTCCCATTTCAACTGGCGAACGGTTTCAACGTATGGAAGTGATTCGATGTCACCGACAGTTCCACCAATTTCCGTGATTACGATTTCAAACTCACCGCTTTCGCCAAGCAAAAGCATTCTTCTCTTGATTTCATCGGTGATATGCGGAATGATCTGAACTGTTTTTCCAAGGAAGGCTCCTTCGCGTTCTTTGTTAATCACCGTCTGGTAAATTCTTCCGGTGGTCACGTTGTTCGCCTGTGACGTTGGAACATTCAGGAACCGTTCGTAGTGTCCGAGATCAAGGTCGGTTTCAGCGCCATCATTGGTCACATAACATTCCCCGTGTTCATACGGATTCAATGTTCCCGGATCCACGTTGATGTAAGGATCAAATTTCTGAATGGTTACTTTATAACCTCTTGCCTGGAGCAATTTTGCCAGCGAAGCGGAAATAATTCCTTTGCCGAGCGATGATGTTACTCCACCTGTAACGAAAATGTATTTTGCTGATGCCACCGTGTACTCCTGTTGTGAAGGTCATTCAAAGGTGTCCACCTGACCTTCGGGTTATGAAAAATCTGAATTAAAATCAGGAAAAAGATTCTTCGAACACGGGGTACAAACTTACTCAAATCAGGATGGTAAACAATGATTGTGAAAGATTTTTTTTGATCTCCCATAGCCCACGATTTAAATTGCGGGCTATAAAAGGAATGGGTTTTTCCGACCAACGGTTTTAACCGTTTTATTTATGGCGGCATTGTCCCGCCATAGCCCACGATTTAAATCGTGGGCTATAAAGGAATGGGTTTTTCTGATCAACGGTTTTAACCGTTTTATTTACGAATGACATTATATTTGCCGCCAACTAAATCGGTCGGGTTAATATGTTTTTCAAAAAAATCTATTTTCTATTTTCTATTTTTTATTTTTTATTTTTCGCAAATGCATTTGCTGAAACGGATTCTGTCTCAACAAAACCGTTTTCGATTTGCAAAGATTCTATCCTTTCATTCCGTTCAAAAAAAGGATTTGTTCCTTCTCTTCTGCATAATTTCGGAGAACAGGCAGCAGCTCCTTTCCACATGACTTCGAAACAAGCATGGATGGTAGCAGGCGGAGTAGTAATTACAGGAGCTCTTTTTTTTGTGGATGAAGACATTGATCGTGTTTTCAAACCGATGAAAGAAAAACAAAAATGGATTCATGAGACAAGCCCGCAGATAACAGAGTTCGGTGCGAATTATGGAATTGGTTTTGTCGGAGCATTTGGAGTGTACAGCCTGATTGCCAAAGATCGAAAAGCACTTCATACCAGTTTACTCGCTGCACAAGCTGCCATCACATCCGGAGCATGGGTGCGTGTGGGAAAAATTCTCACGGGTCGTGAACGTCCTTCTGCAACGTACACCGATTTTCATCACGACTTTTGGTGGGGACCATTTCAACAATTCGATTCAAGAATTTCAGCGCACCGTGGTGTTGCAAGTTTCGATGCATTTCCTTCCGGACATACTGCTACGGCATTTTCAATTGCATCCGCGTTCGCTCATCAGTATGCTGATAAAAAAGCTGTTCCCGTTATTGCTTACACGATTGCATCATTGGTTGGGATTTCCCGTCTTTCAGAACATGATCATTGGGCTTCCGATGTGTTTGCCGGAGCCTGCATTGGTTATTTGTGCGGCAAACAAGTGGTGAAACATGAGAAGGAGTTGGAAGGTGAATCCGCGAAAACATCAGCGAGAAAAATCAGGCCGCAATATTTTTTCTCTTTGTCAGGAGATCACATGATGATGAATTGTGTGATGAGTTTTTAGAAACCAATTAAAGACTCCACCTGAATGAGAGCGCAGGAAATCCTCCAATCACGGAAGGCGCGACAAAGGGTTTCCGAAGACACGATCGCAGTGAAGAACGATTTGAAAAAGAAGTGTTCGAAGCATGTTTCACTTCTGTCCGTCCGTGTGCTACAGCAACTTTTGCAAACGTATAACCCAAAGCAGTTCCAAGCGGATAATCACTTGCCCAGTGTACACCGTTGTTCATCATCGCAAACGCAAGCAATCCGCAAAGGGAATAGCCAATTGGTCTGATGAGTTTGTATTCAGGATAGTTGTCAGCAATTACCGTTACAGTTCCCACAGCTGTCGCCAAATGCCCGGAAGGAAATGCATCGTAACGCGGAACATGGTTTGAGTAATCGAGTTGGTTTGGAAAAACTCTCCACACACCCCCGGGAGAGGTGGAAGCAAAAGGACTTTCTCTTCCTGTTACGTGTTTCAGTACCTGTACAACGATGCCTGAAGCAATCATTGATTCAGCAATTTGTGAACCTGTCTGAAGCGCGCGGTAATTTTTTCCGAACAATCCGTAACCGAAGAATCCCAAGGCAATACTTGTATGTGTGATTCCATCACCGAGAAAATACATGCTGCTGTTCAGATCATCGGGAAGCCCGAGCGGGAAGTAAATAGTTTTTGCAGATGTCTTAATGCTGAATTTCAAAAATGTTTTTTGATGAGCAGTAGGAGCGATGTTGAGTGTTGTCCCGACACTTTTTGCTCCGTCAATCATTCCCTGGTCGCCGGGAATCATCAGTGCGGTTTCTGCAAGTATCATTGCAATCATCGGAACATTCTCTTTCCTGAAAGTGGCTTTACAAAATCGCGCGTAATCTTTCGGAAGTGCGGTGATGAATGTAAATGGTTTCGGTCGTGTGTAAAGAAAATCGGTGGTCGGTGAAACAGATACTATCTGTGCGGATGCAGAATCCTTTTTTGTGTCTACACTTTTGATCTCTTCATTCTTCGAAAAAACAGTGGAGGAAAAAAATAAATTCAGGTACAACAAAACAACGCAAGATGCAACGCAGTTTTTGTTTACAGCAATGAAATTCATTTCGAAAAAAAAGGGAAGTTGGTTAGAATGTAAAAGTAGACATTAATAAAGAACGGTTTTTCGGTTCGTCAAAACGTCATGCTTATCCCTATACTCGGCAACACCGGCAATTGATAGATGCGCTCGTCTGTAACACGGTTCACATAAAAAATATTTTTCCTGTCGTACACATTCGTCACGCTGGCTGTAACTGCAAGGTCAGAGTTTTTGCCAACCTTGAAAGTTCGCTTCGCGGAAATATCGAGTCGATGAAAATAGGACATGCGTCCTTTGTTGAGAGAACTGTAAATAATTCCTTCCTGTCCATTCTGGTGAGTAAGATCCGTTGTCAACCCGTTGTTGAAATTGAGTTGTTCGTAGAATCCTTGTGTCTGAGTGAATGGAAACGGAGACCCGAAATTCCAGCGCGTGCTCACTTCCCACTGTTGCCTTTTTCCAAAGGTGTAAGCGATCAACAAGTTTACGTTGTGTCTGCGATCGAAGGAAGGTTCATACGTTTGGTTTCCATCAAAGCGTGTTACAAAACCAAGTGAATAAACTGTCCAGATATACAACCGTTTGTAATCGTATTTCAGAAGCACATCAACACCTTTTGCAAGTCCTGTTTCAATCACATAATCTTTTTTCAGGCTGTCGGGCTTGTAATAGTTTAAATCATTGTCTTCATAAATTTTGTCACGGTTCACCACTTCTATTTGTGAGAAATCTTTTATGTACCCTTCCACATTCAAAGTAAAATGATGTGGAAGATCGAGCTCGAATCCTGCAATAAGATGTTTTGCACTTTGAAGTTTCGAAGTCAGGTCTTCACCGTTAAACTGGGAAGGAAGGTTGTCGGAGCCTGATAAAAATCCATAGAATAAATTTACAACATCGCGGTCTGACGTTGTGCTGAGTAAATTCTGAGCATACAATCCTGCCGCCATCTTCAGTCTTAATTTTTCACTGACATTATACTTCGCGCCAATTCTTGGTTCAGCAGAAAATTCTGAGAGTGAAGCGTAGTAGTTGAAACGAAATCCCGGCTCAATCACAAGTTTATGCGCCACTCTTTTGTATTTCAAAAAGCCGGCAATTTCAGTGGTGTTTTCTACCTGCGATAATTCGAGGTTGATGCTGTTGAAGAAATCATAATTGGTGCGGAAGCCAAGAAGTTCCAATCCGTATTTCAACTCGTCTTTGTCGATGAAGTACGTGAAATTCAGTCCCGCATTAAATCCACTGATCTCGCTGTAGCGTGGCTTCACGTCAGACTCGGTAAGTTGTATACTGTATTTTGAGTACGCGAAATTTCCATCAATCAGTACGGATGTTTCGCTTGGAACCAACACGAAATTACTTCCGAAGCCCGTTGTCTTCCATTCCAAATCGGCAATGTGCTGGTATTTTACTTTGTCTTGAAAATGAAATCCGAAGACATTGAACTTGCTTCCTGTTGAACTGTTGAAAGAAACTTTTCCGTAAAGATCATTGAATGAATAAGGAAGGCCTGCGGTATCAACGTAGCTGTAAAAAGTTTTTGAAGTACGGTCGAGGTATGAGGTCTTTCCTGCGAGGATAAAAGACGAACTTCCTTCTCCGTTATCTGTGGCTTTTTTTAAAGGACCTTCCAGGATCACTTTCGAAGAGAATGATGTAGCGGAAAACTTTCCACTGACTTTCTTTTTGTTTCCGTCACGTGTGGTAATGTCCATAATGGATGAGATACGTCCTCCGTATTCTGCGTTGAAGCCGCCTGTATAAACATCCACACCACGAATAATATCCGGGTCAAAGACAGAGAAAAATCCGATGGAGTGAAACGGATTATAGATCACCATTCCATCGAGCAGTACTTTGTTTTGAATCGGAGTTCCTCCTCTGATGTAAAATTGTCCTCCTTGGTCACCCGAAGAGATTACGCCGGGAAGAATCTGAAGATACTGTGCAAGATCCGGTTCTCCTCCCATAGCAGGAATATGGCGAATTTCTTTTGGAGTAATCTTGTTTACAGAAACCTGCACCTCTGTTTTTTTCTCTTCGTTTTCAGCCGTCACCTGCACTTCCCTGAATTCAATCACAGATTTTTTCAGGTAGATTTTTTTTGTCTGCAACTCGCTCGACTTAATAGTAATCGGTTGCTTAATTGTGTCGAAGCCGACAGATGTAATTGTGAGGACGTATTCACCTGCGGGAATCTTGGAAATGGTGAAGAATCCATCGAGATTAGTTTGTCCGCCATATGTTGTTCCTTTCAGATATACACTCGTGTAAATTGACGGCTCGGAAGTTTCTTCCTCGTAGACAAAACCTCTTATATCTCCGGTTTGTGCAATTGCAATTCCGGTTGAGAAAAAGAATAAAAAAATAAGTGCGCGTACTAGTTTCTTGTGCATCGTTTTTCTGAAAGAACGCAAATGTAGAGAAAGGAGGGAGAATAAAAAGTGGAGGGAAACGTTAATTTTTTATAGTTCAAAGTTCTTAGTTCAAAGGCGGCTCTTTTCCCTCTCAATAACTTTGAACTTTGAACTCAGAACTAACCTTTACTCATCTCAAGAATTGTCTCGAACTCTTCCGGCGTGACTGGCGTCACCGACAAGCGCCCGATTTTCACGAGCCACATATTTTTCAATTTCTTGTCAGCTTTTATTTCAGAAAGTTTCACAGGGTTCTTCATTGCTTTTTCTGCTTTAAGTCCCACTGAAACCCATGCCGCATCTTCTGTTGTAGGATCCTGGTAAAATTCCTTATTCACAGAAGCGATGCCGACTACCTGACTTTCTCCGCCACTGTGATACACGAACACCTTATCACCTTTCTTCATTGCTTTCAGGTGAATACGCGCAGCATAATTGCGAACACCATCCCAACTTGTGGAGCCGTCTTTTACAAGTTCTGACCAGGAGTAGGTTTCGGGTTCGGATTTGACTAGCCAGTAGTTCATGTTGTAGTTAGTTGAATAAGTTGATTGGGTAGATTTAGTTCATTGAGTCTTTAAAATAGAAAGTACGAAAGTGTGAGAGTGAGAAGGTGAGAGGGTGAGGAAGTGGAAATAACAACTTTACTCACTTTCACACCTTCTCACTTTCTCCTTAATTAACTTAATCAACTAAGTTAACTTAATTAACCTTTTTATTAATGAAGAATCTTAAACACTAGTTCTTTCAGCATCGATCCCTCATTTGCACTTCCGTTATTCACGCCTTTTGATTTGAGATCGTACTCACGCAAATAGGAAATTATTTGAACGGTTTGTGTTTCCGTGTACGACTTTGCAGCATTTTCATATTCGGAAACAAAATAAGGATTGACGCCCAAAGCACTCGCTACATTATTCCTTGAACGGTCACTCAGTGAATGATACGTCAGGATTTTCATGAAATAAGAATAGAGTTGCGGAACCGTGAGCACCATCGGATTGTTTTTCGGATTGGCGGCAAAATAATTTACAATCATATTTGCTTTCAGAACATTTTTTTTGCCGAGAGCTGCATGTAATTCGAAAATGTTGAAGTCTTTGCTGATGCCGATGTTGTCTTCAATGTGTTGAGCCGTGATTTCATCACCGGGTTTCAGGTTGAGTAAAAGCTTATCCGTTTCATTGGTGATTTTTGACAACTCCGCGCCAAGAGATTCTGCAAGCAATACAGACGCTCTTGGGTTGATCCGAAATCCCTTTGACAACACATATTGGTTGACCCACTCAGGAATTTTATTGTCGTATAATTTTTTTGATTCAAAGAGAACGGAATTCTTTTCGATGGCTTTCCCCAGTTTTGTCCGTTTATCGAACGTTTTATATTTGTAGCAGAACACAAGAATGGTGGAAGCAAGCGGATGTTGGATGTATTCAAGCAATGGATCCTTTTGATCTTTGCTCTCTTTCATCACGATGTTTTTCAAGTCCTGCGCTTCCTTAACAAGAACTACCTGGTAATTCGACATCATCGGGTAACGCTTCGCATGACTCAGTAACGTCAACACATCGAGATCTTTTCCATAGAGAATACTTTGATTGAACTCTTTTTCACTTTCACTCAATACGTTTGCTTCGATGTAATCTGAAATCTTATCAATGTAATACGGTTCGTCACCCTGTAGAAAATAAACAGGATAATAAACTTTGTTCTTTAAATCTTTTATGATTTGGTCGTAAGTCATTTGCGTATTGCGATGTGCGATGTGCGATATACGATATGCGTATTGCGATGTGCGTAAGGTGTCTTATTATCTTGATGATCCATAATTCTTAATTCTTTCGTGTCGCATATCGCATATCGCATATCGCAATACGCATATCGCAAATCAAAACCTAAGGTGCTTCACAGTAAGTCCGTTATTAATTAACTCGTTCAGCGAATCAATTCCGATTTTCAGGTGACTGTCAACATATTCTTCCGTTACTTTTTTATCGCTCTCTGCTGTTTTAACTCCTGTTGAAATCATTGGCTGATCCGATACAAGGAGCAATGCTCCGGTCGGAATTTTATTCGCAAAGCCGGCAATAAAAATTGTGGCAGTCTCCATATCAATTGCCATGCTCCGTGTAGTCTGCAAATATTTTTTAAACTCTTTGTCATGCTCCCACACCCTGCGGTTCGTAGTAAACACAGTGCCCGTCCAGTAATCCCTGTCGTGATTTCTCACAGTCGTGGAGACTGCTTTTTGCATGTTGAAGGCTGGTAATGCGGGAATTTCAGGAGGTAAATAATCATCTGAAGTTCCTTCACCGCGAATCGCTGCGATGGGAAGAATTAAATCTCCCACGGCATTTTTCTTTTTCAGTCCTCCGCATTTTCCCAAAAACAAAGCAGCTTTTGGTGTAATTGCGCTCAGTAAATCCATTACCAGCGCTGCATTCGGACTTCCGATACCGAAATTGATGATCGTCATTCCTTTGTATGTAGCGTTCGGCATGGGTTTGTCAAGTCCTTTTATTTCAACTTTGTTCCATTCGGCAAACCGCTTTACATAGTGATTAAAATTCGTAAGAAGGATATATTTACCGAATTGATCCAGTGTAGTGCCGGTATAACGCGGTAGCCAGTTGTCAACAATTTCTTTTTTATTTTTCATAGGGATATATTAGCAAAAATTTTCACGCGTGTTCAAGAAACTGAATTTTCCAGATTACAATTTTAAAATAATTATTGATGATAACACTGGACAAAGTTCTAAAATTTTCGACATGGTGAGAAGAAAATATATTTCATTAACTCCTGAAGAGTGGGTGAGACAGCATTTGCTTCATTATCTGGTTTATGAAAAAGGCGTTCCTGTGTCGCTGATTGGTGTTGAAAAAAAAGTTCTCGTTAACCGCACCAACAAAAGAACAGACCTTGTTGTTTATAGCCGGAATGCAAAGCCGATGATGATTGCCGAGTGCAAAGCTCCTTCTGTAAGAATATCCCAGGATACATTTGACCAGGCAGCACGTTATAATCTGGCACTCGATGTAAACTATTTTGTCTTGACAAACGGTCTTGAAATTTTTTGCTGTACGATGGATCATCAAAAGAAATCGTATAATTTTCTTCCTGAGATTCCTTCCTTTGATCAACTTTAAATTCCGAAAGTTTACATTCTGAAGACAGTCTTCAGCCGAAATACCTTTTTGAAACAAAAAAATCATTCTACCTTGCAGGTATTAATTATTGTACTGTGTATTATGAGAAAGCCGATCTGTTGCTTCGTTGTTTTTTATCTTTTTGTTGTTCAGGTATTGCTGGCAAGTAATCCTCTTGCAAAAAATACTTTGAAAGAAGGTGATTATGTTCCCAACACAGTCCTGGTTAAAATGAAATCTTCAGCACAGATTTTCTGCAAGGAGAATTCAATTGATGAGACGAACATTCAACAAGTGCTTTTAAAGATCGGTGTCAATTCCGTTTCAAAAATGTTTCCGGGTTCGGCTTCTCCTTCCTCTGAAAAGAATAAGTCAGGAAAAATGAATGTTGATCTTTCTCTTATTTATAAAATCAAGTTTTCAGGGAATGTAAAGTTAGAAGAAGTTATTAGGCTTTTTCAGGCAACAGAAATAGTTGAATGCGCGGAGCCGAAATACATTCATCACTTACTTTATACTCCGAATGATCCGCAAGCCGGATCGCAATATCATCTTACACGCATTAATGCTTTAAATGCATGGGATGTCTGGAAAGGTGATACCAATATGGTGATAGGTATTGTTGACAAGGGCGAGGATTGGAATCACCCCGATCTTGTCAACAGCATTAAATATAATTATGCAGATCCGATTGATGGATTAGATAATGACGGAGATGGTTATACAGATAATTTTCGTGGGTGGGACGTAAGTGAAAATGATAATAGCCCGATGGTGGGTACCGGAGTTGATCACGGAACGCACGTTGCAGGATGTGCCGCTGCGAGTACAGATAACTCGTTAGGAGTGGCTGCGCCGGGTTTCAATTGCAAAATATTAGCGGTGAAAGCTTGTGCTGATGCAAGTGCGAATTCGATTGATGATGGTTATGAAGGAATTTTTTACGCCATGACACATGGAGTGAAAGTGATTAACTGTTCATGGGGACGTTCGGGAGGATTCAGCCAGATTGAGCAGGATGTAATTAACGATGCAACATTCAATCATGACATTACCATGGTTGCCGCTGCAGGAAATGATTATATCGAAGATGATTATTATCCTGCATCGTACGATCATGTGCTCAGTGTTGCTGCAACAGATCAAAATGATGTGAAGGCTAATTTTTCAGATTATGGATTCAAGGTGGATGTATGCGCTCCCGGAGTCGCAATCTGGTCAACCATTTTTAATGATACATATGGCACGTTGGATGGTACTTCCATGTCATCTCCGATTGCTGCAGGTTGTGTTGCGATGATACGGTCAAAATTTCCTGCGATGGATGCTTTGCAGGCTGCTGAACAGTTAAAAGCAACGTGTGACACGATTTATTCCATTCCGGGTAACGGAGCATTCACAGGAAAACTTGGTGCGGGAAGAGTGAATCTTTTTAAAGCACTTACGGAGACAACTACTCCGGGAGTTGACATAAGTAATCTTTCAGTGACCGATCTGAATGATAATATTTTTTTAATCAATGATACACTTCATGTCACAGCACTGTTTACAAATTTACTTGCGCCAATAACTAATCTTACTGTTACGTTGTCTTCTACATCTACGTTTGTAACCATTTTGAATAATACATTCAATGCAGGAAACCTAAATACGAATGATACTATTTCCAACCTCTCGCTTCCTTTTAGTCTTCGCATTGAACCGACAGCAACATTGAATGCATCTATTCCGATGAAAATGACATTGACGAACGGTTCGTACACAAAAATTTTTTCCTTCTATGTCGTTGTAAATGTGGATTACATAAACATTGCGGTAAACAATGTTTCATCATCAGCGACCAGTATTGGACGAATCGGATTTAACACGAGCGGACCCGGACAAGGTTTGGGTTTTACATACAAAGGAAGCAGTTCTCTTCTGTATGAAGCCGGATTAATGTTGGGTTGCTCCGATACGATGGTTTCCGACAACATGCGCAACATCGGAAGTTTTGCAGACAGCGATTTCAGATCGTTCCTTCGGGTCAAACAGGTTACTCCCGGTGTATCGGACTTTGATACGTATGGAAAATTTGATGACAGCAATGCAAGTACCCGTCATCCACTGCCTGTCTTAGTGCAGCATCGTGCATTTGCATGGACAACACCGGCAGACAGCAATTACATTATCTTTCAATACACAATCACAAATACAGGAACAACAACGTTGAATAATTTCTTCGCAGGAATTTTTACGGACTGGGATGTATTGCCAACGAGTGATAACAACCGTTCCGCAACAGATTTTTCCAAAAGAATGGGTTACACATATTGTACGGATGCAGGCGGTTATTATGCGGGAGTGAAATTACTTACGTTCGATGGTTTTCTTCATTATGCGATCGACAATGATGCAACCGGACAAGGTGGAATAAATATGAGTGACTCGTACAGCACCGCTGAGAAATATGCCTCACTCTCCACCAATCGTTTAATTGCAGGAGCAGCCGGTTCCGGAAATGAAGTGTGTGATGTCACGTCAACAGGACCATTTACAATTAACGCCGGAGATTCCATCCAGGTGGCCTTTGCGATTCTTGCAGCAAAGGATCTTGCCACCTTACAAGCAAGTGCTGATGCAGCGCAACATAAATACGATGCAGTGATTGGTATTCCGGAAATTGCTGGAGCAAATCAAGGGTTCAGTGTCAGTCAGAATTTTCCGAACCCATCTGTAAATAGTACAACGATCAGTTTTACTTTGCTTGAAAAGAATTTTGCTGAACTGACGTTATGTAATGTGCTTGGAGAAAAAGTGCAAACGGTTGTCAGTGAAAAATTAAATGCAGGAACTTATAGAGTTGATGTAAATCTTTCTTCCCTTAAAAACGGAATCTATTTTTACCGGCTAACATCCGGTCAGCACTCCGAAGGATTTCCCTTGATCATTGCCCGTTAACAGCGATTAAAGATAGTTTTGAAGAGTGAAAAACTTCGACAGGAAGATTCATATTTTCATCTTATCTTTGCCAAATAATTAATCATAGTATGGAAAAAGAGAAAGAAGCAGCGACAGAATTAAAAGACATTATTTCAATTCCCGGAATGGGCGGACTTTATAAAGTAGTCGCGCAAAGTAAAAATGGTTTTATCGTGGAGTCGCTCAACGACAACAAGCGTCTTCCTATCAGCGCTTCACAGCGAATCAGTTCGCTTGTTGACATTGCCGTTTTCACAACAGGTGACGACATGCCGCTGAAAGAAGTATTTAAAAAGATACAGGATGTTGATGGAGGAAAACTTTCTGTTGATCCGAAAGCAGATCCAAAAGTATTGAAAGATTATTTCAAGAAAGTAGTTCCTGCTTTTGATGAGGAGCGTGTATATGCTTCTGATATGAAAAAGATTTTGATATGGTATGAATTGCTGAATGGAAAAGTTGATTTCAACGCGAAGGAATCTGCAGACGAAGAAGGGAAACTTACCATGAACCAGGAATTTGAAAAGCCAATTCCGAAATCGCATGAAGGACATTCTCCAAAAGCAGATCAGCATGCAAAAGTGGGACAGGTAAAATTGCGCAAGAAAGTCTGATCATTTCCTGATGCTCACAAACGAAATCACGCTTCCTAAGAAAAACATTCGCAGGTTTTTGCCTGAATCATTAACGATTGATTCGTGGGACGATATCAAATCTTTTTTTGAGAACCTCGGATCAAGATCCATCAATTCCATTGATGATTTGCTTCGTTGGCTCACAGATTACAGTGAACTAAATTCAGTTGTGCAGGAACATGCAGGCTGGTTGTATATCCGGATGACGTGTGATACTACAGATAAGAAGGCAACGGAAGCGTATGTTTTTTTTGTGAATGAAATTCAGCCGAAGATTGCTCCGTTTGAAGATGAACTGAATAAAAAACTGGCGGATTGTAAATTCAGAAATGAGCTGGATGCACGTTATTCGATTTATCTCAGGCAGGTTGAAAACCAGATTAAAATATTCAGGCAGGAAAATATTCAGTTGATTGCAGATCTTTCCGTGAAGGAACAACGCTTTGGAGAAATTGCCGGAGCGATGACGGTGGATGAAAACGGCAAAACACTTACGCTTCAGCAAGCAGGAAATTTTTTGAAAGATCCTGACAGGAGCAAACGTGATGAAGTGTATCACAAAATTAAAAACAGGAGACAGCAGGATCGTCAGTCACTCGATGAGCTTTTTTCTGAACTGGTTCGTGTGCGTCATCAAATTGGGTTTAATGCAGGGTTCAAAAATTATCGTGATTATAAATTTGCTG
>JAYTXY010000052.1:0-3200 GCA_043742705.1 Bacteroidota bacterium | reverse complement strand
GAATTCCGATTCCGGGAAAAAAGTTTAAGAGTATCAGGATTATTGTCTTCAGGGATGTGAACGGAAACAAAATTCAGGATGCGAATGAAGAAGGAGTTGAAAATATTCTTGTGAATTTAAAAATGACAAGATCATTTGAGTCAGATCCGGATTCTCTGTCTTCTTCCCGTTCACACGGAGATGATTTCATCACCAACAGCAAAGGAGAAATTGATTACAACAATATTCCTGCAGGAGTATATCATGTGAAAATGATTCCATTGACTAAACAAGGAGAATGGTTTGACGGAAAAGAAGAAGACATTGTAGTCGACAAAAAGCAAACAGTTTTTCTCACTCTTAGCAGAGGAGTAAAATTATCCGGAAGCATCTTAATAGAACGTGATAAATATTCAAACGAAGGAAGTAACATCGACCTTTCTCGCATCCGGATAACAGCCATTGATTATTCAGGAAAAACCTTCAGCTCACTCACTGATAAAAACGGAAGCTTCGCTATGTCATTACCAATGGGAATGTACACGCTCACATTGAATGAAGCAGCACTTGGTGATCAATATGTCTGCATGCAAAACAGGATCTGGCTTGATTTAACGAAACCAATCGCTGACAACTACAGTATCACATTCAACGTAACGGAAAGAAAGAGAAAGATGGAGATCAAAAAATTTAATAACAGCGGTGAACCATTGAAAAAGTAGATAAGTCATGGAGCTAAGTCAAAAGTTAAAATCAAAAATGAAAAATCAGAAATAAAAAATTAAGACGCCATGAATACCTTAAACAAAAAAATTTCATTCCTCCTGATTTTCTGCATCGGAATTTCTTCCGCACTGAAAGCTCAGAATGTATCACTGTCACCGAGCAGGCTGTATTACAAAGTCGGATTAGGTGAATATAAAAGCCAGGTTGTAAACGTGACCAACACATCACGGATAAAGCAATCGTTTACAATTTCGTTTGCGGATTTTGAAGCGCCAGGAGCTGAAGGAAAAAGCAAGTTCATGGAAATCGGTGAAAGTGAAAACTCCTGTTCAAAATGGTTAAGCACTTCGCCTTCATTTTTTGAAGTTGAGCCGGGACAAACCCAACAGGTAACTGTTTTATTGCAAGTACCAAATCTTCCCGAAGCCAATAAAGTGAAATGGTCAGCCATGAAAGTAAAACTGACAAAAGAAAAGAAAGCGGCTGATCTGAATGATAAAAATGCAGTGGGAATGGGAGTCACTGAAACTTTCCAGTTTGTCGTTCACATTTTTCAGTCACCTCCTACAATCACTTTTAAAAGTGCTGAGATCACCGGCTTTAAAGACATCACCTCGCAAACTGATACAACCCGTTTGCTTGCGCTCTCTTTAAAAAACACAGGTGACGCAATTCTTGACTGCGCCTCTTATATTGAGATTACGAATTTGCAGACAGGAAATGAAGAGCGTTTAAAACCGTTTGCTTTTACAATTCTTCCGGGCGGTTCAAGAGACTTAAAATTTCATCTTCCCAATCTATCGAAAGGAAAATATTCGATGCTTGGAGTAGTAGATTATGGAAGCAAAGAAAACGTGCAGGCAGCTGAATTGGATATTGACGTAAAATGAAGACTCAGGGTTTCTGATCTGTAAGGTTCGCACCTTTATTGAACATTTCTCCCTTACAGACCCCATTAACTTTGTCTTCATACAAAATCCAAAATTCAAAAAACCAAAAACCATGAAAAAAAATTTACACAAAATAACATTAGCCGCAGCGCTGATCTTATTAGTCGGAACAACCAAATCAAATGCACAGTTATCAGATCAGGAGTATGTTGCAGTAACGATGGACTTACAAGGTATCCTTCAATTGAACATGACAACTGATCCACAAGTAGACTTTGTGTTTAACACGATTCAAAAGTACCAGGTTGGTATTACAAAGTACAATGCAACACGATTAGAAGTTGAAGCTACAGTTCCGTGGGATCTTTACGCACAGCCAAGTACACAGTACTTTACGCAACAGATTGCTTACGGTGCTGGTACAAACGGTCAAGGTACGTTGCCTTCTGAGATTCTTGAAATGGAATCAATCCAATCGAATGCCATAGCAGCTCCGCTTACCTTTAACAGCTTCGTTGGTTTGTCAAGTAATGGTGGTGCGAACACTGCTTCGTTATCTCCTACTGCAAACACACAGTTTCTTGCCGGTGAATTTGCACAAGGTGTTGCTAACAGCTACGCTCCTGCAACATCAACTGCAAGTCCGAGCACAAACAAATTCCTGATTCATTACAGGATTAAACCGGGTGTGCCCGCTAACTTCCCCGATCTTACTACGCAATATCCTGCGTTGGCAACTACTACCTTCCCTGCTGCAACTCCTTATGCTCAACCGGGATTCTATGACCTTGAAGTTGTCTATACATTGACAGAAGATCTTTAATAGGTGCTGATTCTTGAGAAAAGTAACCCTGACCAACGGGGTTACTTTTTTTATTTATCCTCAGATTCAAATCCGCTAGTGAGTCTGTTTGATGGTTTAATGATCTGATATGAGATCGATTCTACCACTAAGACACTAAGACACTAAGAACACTCAGAAACACTCAGGATTATCTTAGTGAATCTTAGTGTTCTTAGTGTCTCACTGGTTACAATAAATCCAAGCTGAACCATTCCCTCAAATCCACATTCTTTGAATCATCGAAACTTTTTCAGTTGCAAAGAGTACATCAAAAGTTGATCATGAAAAAATACACGATTGTTATACTTATTGCTTTGCTTGGGATGAATGTCTCCTTTGTAAGCGCTCAATCCGTGGACATCGAGATCACCACAAATCCAAACATTGATTTCACGTTTAACACCATCACCAAATACACTAGTGGAATTATTATTCCAAACGCTGTTACATTGAACATAGAAGCGATCGGAACTCAATGGGATTTATATGTCGGTACTATTACAACGTCAGCAGGAACCTGGAATAACTCACAGTATTATACTTCCACAGGAAACGGATTTCCTCCTGTCGGAATCTTGCAAGTCTCTTTCAGAAATACAAGCAACACTTCTAACATTTCAGGATATGTTCCTTTGCAGGACATTGCAACCACAACAGTAGATGTAATCGGTAATCACCAAAATACTCCTGATCCTGCAGTTCAATGCTCCGATGCTTCACCACGAGGAACAAACACTCCGGGGAGTTATCTTACCGATCCG
>JAYTXY010000051.1:0-15115 GCA_043742705.1 Bacteroidota bacterium | reverse complement strand
TGACACTGGAGGAGAAAGCAAAATTTCTGACTGAAGCTGCTGCGAAAAATTACATTTTATACTTTGAACACGATCTGCTTACTGAATGTTGCTCAATTGAAATGACAGAAAAGGGAGTTAGAATAAAAGAGACGATGGCGTTGAGTGCAGTTTAATTTTATTCAAACTGTACTACAAACGCTCCCTTTCGTTGCACAGAGTAACAGGCAATTCCAAGTTGCTCAGCTTCCTTAATCCAGCGATCTGCGCGACTCAATGAATTGGAAGAATCGATAATCAATTGTTTGAAATGAAATTTGCTCGCTAATTCTTTCAGGTGAACTTTCATGTTTTTAGATAAGACCAAATAATCTAGCTCAAGAGGAAATGAAATTCTTTTCTTCATCAAATTTGTATCATTCAAAATCAACACTGTTTTATCATTGAACCTGAGAAAATTTTTGAAATAGAGGAATTGATCATTCTGAAGGTGATTGCCTTTTTTGTTTCCTAACAGTACAGTTGATATTCGATCTTCATTAACTCCACAATCCCACCAATAATGGATTACGTTGAACATCATCATGCTTTTATTATTTAAGAGTGCGCTGTCTGCGATGAATAGTCCATCGTTTCCGGAGATTGCATTAACAGCAGACACTTTCGGAACATTGTACACAATTAATTGTTGTTGCTTTTTCAGTTGTACAGATTCATTGATCTGAAGCGAAAGAATAAGAACAACTGAAACAGCAGAAGCAAATACATATTTCGTTTCCTTCTTCAGTAAAAAAAGAACCAACATAAAAATGGCAAAATAGATAAGGTATGTTTCAGCAATGCTTATCGAAATTCCTTGCAGCAGAGAATATGGAAAGTGTTCAATGGTAATGACTGTCCAGTTCAAAAGATGAACAATTTTTCCCAGAACTAATCCCGCCCATTTTGCAACCACTGCAAATGGAGCAAGTACGAATAAAATAATTCCTCCATAAATAATTACTGTTGAAATAGGAATTACCAGGAGATTCGAGACAAGAAAATAATTCGGGAACTGATGAAAATATAAAATTCCCAATGGGAATGTAGCTAACTGCGCTGCAAGTGAAACTGCCGTAACACTCCAGATTTGTTTCAGCAACCATGTACGAGGATCGAGTAACTCATGAATCTTCGAATAAAGAAAAACGATTCCAAGCACTGCAAGATAGGATAGCTGAAATCCAACCTGCATCAGCAAGTGCGGCTGAAAACAAAACAAAGTCATGGCAGAAGCTGCCAGTGTATTGTACATGTTCGTATACCGACCAAGCGCTTTGCCAATTACAATGTAAGACAACATCGCAGCCGAACGAAGAACTGCCGGAGAAAGACCGGTGAGCAATGCGTAATACCAAAGAAACAAAATGAGAATTCCTGCTTTTATCAGTCTGGCTTTTTTATTTCGATCCATAAAAAACAAGAGCGAACTAAATGCCAGGTAAATAATTCCAACATGCAAACCTGAAACAGACAAGACATGCAATGCTCCGGAAGCAGCATATGCGTTGAGTATTTCCTGGTCAATCTCTCCTGTGTCACCAAGCAGCAAAGCAGCAATCACCGCATAATCGTCTCCGCTGATGTTGTTGTCTTTAAAAATCTTCAACAACTTCTCACGCATGTTAATCGCAATCTCAACAATAAAATTTCCTTTATGATGAGCCACTAACTTCCATTTTACGGACGGAAGAAACGACTGATGATACACTTGGTTAAAAGACAACCATTGCTTGTAATTGAACTGTGAGGGATTTGCAGGTGGCGGAACTTCAATTGGTGTTCCATTGAAAACAATCATGTCACCATAGCGAAGATTTTCTGCAATGGAATCTTTGGCAATGTAAACGAGACATTTTCCTGTTGTTGAAATCCATTTTCCATTTACCAGTGCAGCAACAATTTCTACGGTGACTTTGTAACTCTTGCTTTTTTCCTGCTTGCTGTTATTAAGATAAGCCATGTAAGAATCAGCATGACTGATTTTACTGAAATGATTCGGGTATTGAATTTCTTCGTGAACTTCTGTGAGAAGAAAAGAGAAGAAGAAAATCAACAGGTGAGATGACAAGCCAACTGTCCAGCGAAACCTGTAGTTGAAAAATATTTTCGGAAATACAACCTGCATTGCTAAAACCAGTAATGGTAAGATACTGATCAGAAGAACAGTAAATGGTTCAACGTATCCTCCGTAAACGGCTGCGAGTATTCCGAGAATAAAAGCAGGAAGCAACCGAAACAACGGTGTCTGATTCCAGTAATTCAAAAGAAGAAAAAATTAAAAAAGTTTTAAAAGACGAATGCAAGGTAGATAGAAATTCTGATTGAAAAAAGATGAGAGGAGTGAGATCGGATCGTTTAACTCAAATAACTAAACATCAGTTTGGTTGTCTTGGCAGCTAAGTATGTAAATTAATTCAGAGTCTTTAGTCTTTCATAAACCGCTGAACCCCTCTTGCCTTAGATGCATTTAGCTCTAAAAAATAAATTCCAGTTGATAGCGAACTTACATCAATCTCGAATGATCCTTCTTTTTTATCTAGTGATTTTGAAATAATTTCTTTTCCATTTATATCAAGAATATTTATTAGAATTTTAGAATAGCAAGATGATCTCTCATTTATAGTTAGGATTTTACTTGCCGGATTGGGATACAGCTGAAAAGTCAAAGCAGTCGATACAAGTTCATTTATTCCAGTCACGCTATCAGGGGTATATTCCCAAAAATCATTGGTGTAAGGATAAGAGGCGGTTCCGATATAACCTTTGTTACCGATACTAAAGGCAACAGCATTCCCTCTTTCTCTACCGGCAAAATCAGCCTTACGTGTCCAAGAATTTAAGTTGGAATCATATTCCCAAAAATCATTTGTATAAGAAGAAGAAAAAGAAGTATCACCTGTACCAATATAGCCTTTACTACCAATACTGAAGCCAACTGCGAGATGTCGTGGGGCGCCACCAAAAGTAGCCTTCTGAGTCCAAGTATCTGAAGCTGGATCATATTGCCAAAAATCATTACTCAAAGAAGAAAATCCACCGGTTCCAACATAACCTTTGCCGTTTATACTAAAAGCAGCAGCGTTACGAATAAATGCACCAGGTAGACTTGTCTTGTGGCTCCAGCTATTAACACTCGGATCATATTGCCAAATATCGTTTGTATAAGTTATACTACCTGTCCCTATATAACCTAAATTGTCAACGGCAAATCCTATAGCGTAAACCCATCGATCGATACCCATATACGCCTTTTGACTCCATGAATTCGTTGTCTGACTATATTCCCATAAATCATTGTAGTAATCAGGATCACTAGTTGTGTGCAACGTAACACCCATTCCAATATATGCTTTATCGCCAATTGTGAAAGAACTCGCTCCGAATCTTCCTGGTCCTGGGAAGTTAGCTTTTTGGGTCCAGGAATCTGTGAGGGGGTCATACTCCCACAAATCGTCTGGACAGCTATAGGGAAAAAACCATACCGGCCAGTAACAATATATCCTTTTTCACCAATACTAAAACCGACAGCATGGCTCCTGGCTATGCCTCCATAATCACTTTTTCTTATCCAGGAATCTCCGCGAACATGAAAAATCAATGTAACAAATAAAAAAATAAACAGAAGACGATACATTAACAGGTTTGAGAAAGCAGGCGTTCATACTATATTAAATCAAATGTAAGAAAATTCTAAGCATTCAAAGATATTAACCTTGCAACCTCCATTGATGCTCCACTACCGCCAAGTTTTTTCTTCAGTTCAGAAAAATCTTCAATCATTTTTTTTCTCGTTGCATTACTTAAAATATTTTGCAGCTCATACTTTAAATTGGGAATGTTGAAATCGGACTGTATTAATTCCTTCACTACTTCCCTACCCATAATTAGATTCACAAGTGAAATGAATTTCACTTTTACCAGTGAGCGTGCAATCAAATACGAAATTCTTCCGCCCTTGTAGCAAACCACTTCTGGCACTTCAAACAACGCTGTTTCAAGAGTGGCGGTGCCGGAAGTAACCAGCGCTGCTTCTGCATTCATGAGGAGAGGATACGTTTTATCAAACAATAAACTGACATTCGTGCCCTGAATTAATTTTTCATAAAAAACTTTTGGAACGGACGGAGCTCCGGCAACTACAAACTGATAATCAGGAAAATCATTTACTACGCTTAACATCAGCGGAAGCATCGTTGAGATTTCCTGCTTGCGGCTTCCCGGAAGTAATGCAACAATGGGTTTATCTGAAATATTATTTTCTTTCAACCAGGTTTTTCTCTCTGCTAAATTATTTTTCTGCTGATCAATAGCGTCCAGCAAAGGATGTCCGACAAAATCTACTTCGTAATCAAATTTTTTATAAAACTCTTTTTCAAAAGGAAGAATGACAAACATTTTATCGACAAAGCGTTTAATCTTCTCCACACGTGATTGTTTCCATGCCCAAACTTGAGGCGAAATATAATAGAAGACTTTGATGTTATTTTCCTTTGCAAACTTTGCAATGCGTAAATTGAATCCGGGATAGTCAACAAGGATCAACACATCAGGTCGATTTTCTAATAAATCATTTTTACAAAATGTGATGTTGCTCAAAATAGTCCGGAGATTTATCACGACTTCCGTAAATCCCATGAAAGCAAGATCACGATAATGCTTCACCAGCACAGCTCCCTCCTGCTCCATTTTGTCACCGCCCCAGCAACGAAATTTCGCATTCCCATCAAGGAGCTTCAACTCTTTGATCAGGTTTGATGCGTGTAAATCACCGGACGCTTCTCCTGCTATGATGTAATAGTTCATTACAGTAATTTTAGAATAACAACAATGAACGCATAGATGAAGGTCGAAGCGAGAACTCCTTTTGACGAGCGATCCGTTTTCATCCAGATAAAAAGAAAAAAGACAGCAAGATTAATAAACACACTTAAACTGATGATCGTTGCAAGAATTCCAAGTTCAGTGATGTGGTGGATGACATTCGTCAACGATTCTTCCGGAAACCTGATTTTTGTATACACGGAAAAAGCAAGAAGCGGAGCAACAAGTCCGCAGATTAATCCGGTAAAAAAATTATCCTTTAAATTCATGATCCTATCAATGACTGATGAAATTTCAAGAAATAATAGAAGTAAACAAAGCTGGCAAGGATGGTGATAAACAAAAGTCCCTTACCGAATTTTTCTTTGTCTGTTTTCACCATCACAAAACGAAAACAAACAACATTGAGGAAGATAGAAAATAATTGTACACGAGGAGCGCCCAACATATAAGGATCTCCGTAATAATCCGTAAGAAGAGAACGAATGGATGCGAATATCATGTAAAATAAAACCAATGAAAGCGCTCCTATTACGATTCCAATAATAAACGAATCAGGAAGTTTTTTCCACATCGTAATTTAGTTTATTGAGAAAAGAAATTGCATGATGAGCAGTAAAATCAAACTGAACAGGCACAATGGAAACGAAACCATTTGCAAGCGCCCATTCATCGGTGTCTTCACCTTTGTCGTAATTTTTAAACTTGCCTGTAAGCCAGTAATATTTTCGCTTGTTTGGATCAAGTCGCTCGTCAAATTCTTCTTCCCACTTCGCCATTGCTTGTCTGCAGATTTTCACTCCTTTGATTTCGTCCACATGAATATTCGGAATGTTCACGTTGAGTAACGTTCCTTCAGGAAGACCGTGTTGTAAAACATTCGATGCAATTACTCTCGCATATTTCTTAGGTCCTGTAAAATCTGCCTCAAGGGAATAATTAAGAAATGAAAAACCGATGGACGGAATTCCTTCGATCGCACCTTCCATGGCTGCTGACATAGTTCCTGAATAAATGACGTTGATGGATGAATTGGATCCATGATTAATTCCTGAAACACAAAGATCCGGTTTGCGATGTAGGATTTTATCAATGGCAATCTTCACACAATCCACCGGAGTGCCTGAACATTGATACCATGCTGCACCAGGTTCCATCTTCACTTTATCGAGCCGCAACAAATTGTTTATGGTAATGGCGTGTCCCATCCCCGACTGCGGACTATCAGGAGCGACTACAATCACATCACCTAACGGGAGAACCGCTTCTACAAGCGCATGCAAGCCCGGAGCCGTGACTCCATCATCATTGGTAACAAGAATAACCGGTTTTTCTTTTTTCATCTTATTATTTGGTTGCGAAAATAGAAAAAAGGCACGAGTGAATGCGATGACTTTCTGAGAATGTGAAAATTAGTTACGTTTGACGAAATATATGAAGTGAAAGGATCATTTTTGTACCTTCAAGCTTTCTAACAACAAACTAATGCCCCGCAAGTCCATGTATGAACTTTATCATTTAGTATTAGATTCAGACTCAGAAGAGAAACAGGAATTGATGTTTACTGTGACGCTGGTTGATGATGACCCGTTATACCTCGAGCAAATGAAAGACTACCTGGAGTCGATGAAGATCACGCCGATCGAATGTTATACAAGCGGGGAAGCATTTTTAGCTGTAGCCAAACCAAATGACAAACGTCTCGTTGTGTGCGACTTTGATTTCGGCTCATCAGATCGCATGAACGGCTTTGCAGTATTAGACGAAATGAGAAAACGTGACCTGAGAATTCCTGTCATCATGCTTTCAGCACAGGATAAAATGGCTGTTGCATTGGAGACATTGATGAAAGGTGCTACGGATTATTTTTTCAAAGGAA
Source organism: Bacteroidota bacterium (assembly GCA_043742705.1). GTDB lineage: Bacteria > Bacteroidota > Bacteroidia > AKYH767-A > 2013-40CM-41-45 > JAPLDA01. The sequence goes on along the minus strand of JAYTXY010000051.1, from coordinate 8,394 downwards.
ATGAAAACACCTACACTTCTGTCCTGACATCTATCCTGAAAATAAATGAGCTTCAACGGTTGAAGAAGAATGAGCGAGATTACATTACCACGCTCATTGCAGGATCCATTGCTGCCGTTCTCATCATCGGATTGCTGATGTATAATTTGTATAAATAGAGACTACTTGTTTTCCTGGATTTTTCGATATAAAAAAACGCCCCCGGTTTCCCGGAGACGCTTTTACCAACATGAAAACTGCCTTATGAAATTTTTATTTCCCGCACAGGTTTAGGTTTTGATTCTTCCTTCTTAGGAAGTGAAAGCATTAACACGCCTTCTTTGTATTCCGCTGCAATGTTTTCTGTATTCACATGCTCAGGAAGACTGAACGAGCGTTTGAAAGATGAATACGAAAATTCTTTGCGAGTGAAGCGGCTGTTTTCGTCCTTCTTCTCTTCCTTCTTTTCAGCGCTGATAGTAAGAACACCTTTGTCGACTTCAATTTTGAAAGCATCTTTACTCATTCCCGGAACTGCAAGCTCGATCATAAAATCATTGTCGCGCTCCATGATGTTCACTGCGGGAACTGATTTGAAGAAATCTCTTTGCAACGTGTCTTCATTTAAGAAATCACTGAAGAAGTCGCTGAACGTTGCCGGTACAAAAGGAAACCTGTCAACTGCATTTGAATTGTTTTTCCATTTAATAAGTGTCATAATTTTTTCTCCTTTAATTTTTGTGGTTAAACTTTTTTGAATTGTGATCGGCAGTCGCCAACTTTTATACCAGCAAAATTTATTGTACCAAACTTTAGTAAGTTGCGACAGGTTGACAAGAAAAAATAATTCAGGAAGACAATACGACTGAAAGAAAAAGAAAAGGAAGACAAAATTTCAGATTTCGCTGATCAAACCATTTTCAAAAACGTTCTTAAGGAACATCAATGATCTTATGAGTCTGAAGAGAAATAGTCCAACGAGGATGCTGTTTGACATAGTCAATAATCAAGGGCATCACTTTTTGATGAACGCTGTATTCAGGCTGAAGAAAAAGTTTACACTGATCATTTACATGAGTCGCATTTTTTTCTGCCCAGTCAAAATCAGTTTTATTGAAAACGACTACTTTTAATTCATCCGCTTTAGCAAGAACTTCCTTCAACGGTTCCTTAAATTTTTTCGGAGAGACACAAATCCAATCCCAGTTTCCACTCAACTGGTAAGCGCCTGAAGTTTCGAGAAAAATTTTTATTGACTCCTTTTGAAAAGCTGAAGTCACTTCCGACAAATCATACATCAAAGGTTCGCCTCCGGTGATCACGACACGTTCAGCTTTAGATTGCTTTACCAGTTGAACCATTTCGTTAACTGATGTCATGGGATGTTTTGTTGCATCCCAGCTTTCTTTTACATCACACCAAACGCAACCAACATCACATCCGCCAAGACGAATGAAATAGCAAGCCTTCCCGGTATTGAAACCCTCTCCCTGGATGGTGAAGAAGTGTTCCATCAGTGGGAGACTGAAGCTTGATGATGTCATCTTGTTTTCTTGAAGCACGTTGTTAAATTAGTGAAAGTGGGAGAGTGAGAAAGTGTGAAAGTGAGATGGTGAATTGGTGAAAATCATATTCCATTTTAAAATTTGAATATCTCCATATTTAAAAATTTTGCAGAGCAATTTTTTTTTTTTGCTTCACTTTCTCACTCTCCCACTTTCTCACACTGTTACTACACTTTTGCATATCTACAAATCTGCACATCATTTATAAATATCCCTCTTCGCTGCCATCATGGTATTTTTAAGCAGCCCGGCAATCGTCATTAGTCCAACTCCGCCCGGAACAGGAGTAATGAAACTGCATTTGGGAGAGACATTCTCAAAGTCAACATCACCTGAAATTTTAAATCCACTTTTTGTTTCTGTAGAAGGAACACGTGTAATACCAACATCAATCACAACAGCCCCATCTTTTACCATGTCGGCTTTTACAAAACCGGGCTGTCCTAAAGCCGCAACAAGAATATCTGCAGTTCGTAATACACTTTCAAGATTTTTCGTTTTACTGTGACACAAAGTGACGGTAGAATTTCCGGGATAGTTATTTCTTGCCATCAACACAGTCATCGGTAAACCAACGATGTTACTCCTTCCGAGTACAACACAGGTTTTTCCTGATGTTTCTATTTTATAACGTTCGATCATCAGAAGAATTCCAAACGGTGTTGCAGGAATGTAACATGGAAGGTTTTGCATCATCCTTCCTACATTCACCGGATGAAAACCATCTACATCTTTTGCAGGAGAAATCGTTTCAGTTACCTTTTGAACATTGATATGCTTCGGAAGTGGTAACTGTACAATCAATCCGTCAATGTCGTCATCGTGATTGATTTGATTTATTTTATTGAGCAGTTCTTCTTCTGTAATTGAAGTTTCAAAACGAAATACAGAAGATTTAAAACCAATCTCTTCACAGTTTTTTGCTTTGCTTGCTACATAGGTTTCGGAAGCGCCATTGCTACCGACAAGAATAGCAACCAAATGAGGTGCACGCTTTCCAGAAGAAATCATCTGCGCTACTTCTGCCTTTAATTCAGCTTTTATTTCTGATGAGATCTTTTTTCCGTCTAGGAGAATCATTCGATTTGATAATTTGATGATGTGCTGATTTGGTAATGAAGCACCTCGTTCGACTAAGTTGAATAAGTTGAATAAGTTAACTGAGTTGATTTACTGCCAGACTCTGCACTTTGACATCTGCACATTAGCACATCATCAAATTACCAAATCACCAAATCACTTCCTCATTCCCGGCATCTGGCGCATCATGTTCTTCATCTGGTCTTTGTTGCTCAACATGCGCATCATCTTCCGCATTTCTTCAAATTGCTTGAGCAGTTTATTCACTTCCTGGATGTTGGTGCCGCTTCCTTTTGCAATTCGTTGTCTTCTGTTTCCATTAATAAGTCCTGCATCTTCACGTTCCGCTTTTGTCATGGAACGAATGATGGCTTCGATGTGTTTGAACGAATCGTTGCTGATGTCTACATCCTTCAATGCTTTTCCGGCACCGGGAATCATGCCCATGAGGTCTTTCATGTTCCCCATTTTTTTTATCTGCTGAATCTGCTGAAGGAAATCATCGAAGCTAAACTGGTTCTTCGCAATCTTCTTCGACAGTTTTGCAGCTTCAACTGAATCGAATTGCTCCTGTGCTTTCTCCACAAGAGAAACAATGTCACCCATACCGAGAATACGATCAGCCATCCGTTCTGGATAGAAAACATCCAACGCATCCAGCTTCTCTCCCGTTCCGATAAATTTAATCGGCTTGTTTACAACAGACTTTATTGAAAGCGCTGCTCCGCCTCGTGTATCACCATCAAGTTTCGTCAACACGACCCCGTCAAAATTCAAACGGTCGTTGAAAGCTTTGGCAGTATTCACAGCATCCTGTCCTGTCATGGAATCGACCACGAAAAGAATTTCATTCGGATTCACCGCACTCTTAATAGCGGCAATTTCATTCATCATTGCTTCGTCAATCGCAAGGCGACCGGCAGTATCAATGATGACTACGTTGCGATTATTTTCTTTCGCAAAAGCAATTCCTTTTTTTGCAATGTCGACAGGATTTGTATTTCCGTCCTCACTGAATACAGGAACGTCAAGTTGCTGTCCCAATACTTTTAATTGTTCAATTGCTGCCGGACGATACACGTCACAAGCCACCAGCAACGGATGTTTCTGGCGTTTTGATTTCAGGAAATTAGCGAGCTTACCGGAGAGAGTTGTCTTACCGGAACCTTGGAGACCTGACATCAGGATGATGGTAGGATTACCTCTCAGATCAAGTTCAGCTTTTTCACCACCCATGAGTAAGGCCAATTCATCGTGAGCGATCTTAATCATCAACTGTCCGGGAGATACAGCCGTCAATACATTTTGTCCAAACGCTTTTTCTTTTACTGTATCGGTAAATTGCTTGGCAACTTTGTAGTTTACGTCAGCATCAAGCAATGCCTTCCGCACTTCCTTAAGTGTTTCGGCAACGTTGATTTCCGTAATTCTTCCTTGTCCTTTAAGGACCTTAAACGCCCGGTCGAGCTTATCACTGAGGTTTTCAAACATATTGTAAAATCGAATTGCAAGACGGCAAAAATAGAAAAAGAAAGGGGATCATCGTATTTGATTCCCGATTTGTTGTGTTTCAAGCGACACCATGAAATATTTCTACTTTTACCGGATCTTTTATTGAAGGTATGAAAAAATTTCTTGCAAGAATATTCACACGTAAAAACCTGGGCTGGTTTCTCTACATGTTCATTTTTACGATTATTGCTTTGGAAATTTTCGGACGGATTTACCTGACAAAAGTGTTGAAGAAATCGCCAAGGGCAAAATTTCAATTTGATTCTTATCGTATTTATTCACTCATTCCTGGTTATCGTGAAGGAGATGGCAAACGTGATTGGATTGTTATTGACGGAGAAGGATTCCGAAGATCTGCGGAAGTCAAAAAGGAGAAACCCGCTAGTACTTTTAGGGCTTTTCTATTGGGCGGCTCGGCAGCTCATGGAGTATCCACTACTCCTCCATATCCTGAAGGACACATCTATCCAGATGAGACCATTGATGCTTACCTGGAGCAATCGTTGAAGAAAAAATATCCCGGAAAAGAAATTGAGATCATCAATGCATCCGTTACGGGTTACCAAACTTTCCAGCATACAGCCTATTTGCTTTCTGAATTAATTGATTACGATCCTGATCTTGTAATTTTTTTTGACGGTGCGAATGATCATTATACCAACAATCCCGATTTTGACTATTACGGAAACAACGCTTATCAATTCTGGAAACCGCGATTGCGTAAGGCCTCTTTAAGTGGGCTACTTGATTACGGCATGCACTGGATTTCCCGATACAGCGGCTTCGCGCGCGGGTACATGGCATGGAGAATGAAAAATGATGCTTTTCAAAACTCCAATGCGAGTACCTTTTACAAAACGTATCCAAACGACAGCATGTTGATACAGGCACATCGTGAAGCTGCAGCAAAACAATTCCTAAGGTCTGTTGAAACGAACGTCAACCTCCTTAAGACAAATGGTATTCATGCAATTGTTTGTCTTCAACCCATGTTGGTTTTAAGAGATACTGTTCTACTATCGCCCACCGAAAAAGCATTTCTTAACAAAGACAAAAATATTCAGAAGCTTTATCCTGTCGTGGTTGATGAATTGCAAAAGCTTTCTAAAAAAACAACGGTGCCTTTCCTCGACATAAATCCTCCGTTCAACGCAACGGAGAATAAAGGCAAACAACTTTTTTATGATTATTGTCACCTGTCTCCCTTGGGTGGAGAAGTGACTGCCAATTCTCTGTTTCCTGCCGTTGATAGTCTTGTCCGTAATTATTTCAGTGAAGCTCATTAATCCAATTCTGATTCCGAAATGCTTTCAAAGTTAAAATACATTATCTTTTTGCTTCCGCTTTTTCTTTCATCCTGTTTTACCATTCAACCTGTTGAATTCAAAAATGCAGAAAACATTACCACGAAGAAAATGGAAAAAGACTACGAGGTTACCCTTGATCTCGCCATGTACAATCCAAACCAGGGAAGTTTGCGGCTGACAAATATTCAAACTAAAATCATGATTGATGATTTGCCATTAGGAGAGGCGAATGTTTCAGAGGTTGTACGCATTAAAAGCAACAGTGATTTCACGTTGCCGGTAAATGGAAAAGCTTCGTTTAGTAATTTAATGAATCTCTCCGGAATTGGATTGAAGCTATTACTTGGCAACGGAACTGCAACAGCAACCATCAAAGGAAACATGACACTGAAGAAATTTATCTTTCGAAAAAAAGTCTTGTTTGAATACAAGGAGAAAATTGATAGTAAGATATTGCAATTACTGTTTTGATTTGATGATTTGATATTTTGGCATTTGATGCCGGATGAAGGAAGTGAATGGATTTCTCTAAAGAAAAAGCAAATAGATCTACTGTAACGGCAAGGCAATAATGAACTCAGTAAATTCATCCTGATTGCTTTCCACACTAATTTCTCCTCCATGCGCTTTCACAATGTCGTAGCTAAGACTCAGTCCAAGTCCTGTTCCCTTTCCTGTAGGTTTTGTTGTGAAGAATGGATTGAAAATTTTTTCTTTAAGTTCAGTCGGAATTCCATTGCCGTTGTCCCGGATCTTTAACACAACTCGATCGTTGCTTAACAAAGTCGTAAGCGAAACCTCCGGATTATATTTCAAAATATCCCGATCGTTCTTGTTGCTTTTTTCCATCACGGCATAAAAAGCGTTGTTAAAAAGATTCAGCAACACACGCGAAATATCCTGAGCGACTACGTTAATTGAAGGTAAACCTTGACCAAGATCTCTTTTCATTTCACAATTAAAATCAGCCACAGTAGCTCGCATCCCGTGATAAGCAAGATCAAAAAACTCTGAGCTTAGTTGATTGATGTCTGTCAATTGCTGCTCCCCTTTGCTTCCGCGGCTGTGATCGAGCATGTTCTTCACAATGCTGTCGGCACGCTTACCGTGGTGAGTAATTTTTTCAAAATTCTTTTTGAGGTCTGACAAAATCTGCTTTCGCTCTTCCGGAGAATGTTCAGATTCAAGTTCACCGATTAACTCCGCACTCAGGTCAGCAAAGTTCGTAACGAAGTTCAACGGATTCTTTATCTCATGAGCAATACCTGCTGTGAGTTGTCCAAGAGAAGCAAGCTTTTCCTGCTGTATCAATTGCTGCTGCGAAGCTTTTAATTCAACCGTACGCTCAGCAACTTCCTTCTCCAGTTCATCTTTCCTGTTTTCGAGTAACCGTTTTTTCTCTCGCTCCTGCTCCACATTCTTTTCAGACAACACTTTTACCTGTTCAAGTTGAATCGAGAGATCCTTATTCATTGCAGAAACCTTCCATCCAAGATACACTGACATTGAAATTGGAATGCTAAGCACAGCCAGTGCACTGATAAAAATCAGGACCCGGCCGCCAAGCGTGCTGTCATTGAGTAAAACAAAAACCTCCAACGAAGCCAATACAATCATCGTGAGCAGAAAGACCGAAGAAAAAATAATTCCGGTTCCAATGATCCATACACCTTTCACTTTTTTAATCATCGCTGAAATGACAGTAAAAAGTGCTTCAATGGAAACGATCGCTATGAATCCAATAATAACAACATTCGAAAAAGGTATACTCATATAATGAAAAACGATGGCTGCGCCTCCCAGTAAACTAAGCAATCGAAATCGAATTCCTTTTTTATTGATAAACAGCTCGTGAATAAAACCGCTCAGTGAAAGTCCCGCAGCGCACAATAATGTGACGATATGAAAACGCCAGCTTACTTCGAAAGCCGGATCGTGTGAATAAAAGGAAACATACCCAATAAAAATTTCAGCAGCCAGGCAAAACATAAAAATGCTGAACGACAAATTATACCTCGCTGCCCTGTAAAACAGGAACATGAGAAAATGAAATAGACTCAGTGTAATAAAAATCACGCCTAGTGTTACCAGGACAAGAGAAAGTATCGTACTCCGGAAATACACCTCCTGAATTTCCTGATCGGCAAGTCCCAGTGCCATTCTAAATCCACCGAATGCTACTTTTTTAGTGCTGAAATTTTGCTGGGCTTTGTAGTTTGCATATCGGATAGAAAATACATTTTCACCGGCAGCAGGAATCGTAATTAAAGATGGGATTTCCTGGGGATCATAATAAGTGCTGCTGTCGGCTCCGTCTATTTTCCCAAACGATCTGATAAGTTGTCCGTTCAGGTAAATTTCAGACGCACCCAAATGGGTAATCGTAAATACCAGTGGTGTATTCACAATACTCGTATCGGCAATAAACTGCAGCCGAAACCAACCAATCCCGTTAAATGAAGGACGTGGATAAGTTGAAAGACGCATTTCAGAACCTCTGATCTCCCAACGACTGTCATCAAAAGATGAATCTGCAAATGCAAGACTATCCTTATCACTAAATCTCCATCCGTCATGAAGAGCAATCGTCAGACTGTCTTTGGATAAAAAAAGTAATCCCTTACCATTGGAAGAGACAACTGCTAAGCAATAAATTAAAGTAAGCAGTAAAAAAAATTTCAAGACAGGAATTTTCTGATTGACAAAAGTGAAAAACGAAATTCAACTTCGGTAGACTTTACAATAATAAAAAATCAATTTCAAAAAGAAGTCTTTTAGCTCAAAAAATTCGCTGCTTTATAAGACAACTTGATTACATATCCTGAAGCTCGACCCCATAAAATTAGGATTCAGTTCAGTCATCATTACCAGGCTCAACAGAACTTGCAGAATCCCTGATAATAATTCTGATTTTCTCAGTCTTCTCAACAGCTGCACTCATTGAATCGAGG
>JAYTXY010000050.1:0-6059 GCA_043742705.1 Bacteroidota bacterium | reverse complement strand
CAGTGATGAGCAATTGCTGCGGTGGAAGAAATTTTATGAACGTGCGTTTAGCGGGGAAACATTTACGGAAATTATTTTTTCAGATACCCCCGTTGAGTTCTGGACCGAAACATCCTTTTACCCGATCATCAAAGGAAACGTAGTTATCGGAACTGCTTGCTTCTCGCACAACATCACAGAAAGAAAAAAGTCCGAGGAAACAATTTTAATAAGTGAAGCTAAATACCGTAGTGTGGTTGAAAACATGCATGAGTCATTGGTCGTTGAAGATTCCGAAGGTCGCCTTGTTTATGCGAACAACGAATTCACCAAGATATTCGGATTCACGCAGGATGAATTTAAGAATCTGTCATTGACGGATTATACTTCTGCCGCATCTTACAATGAAGTAATCGAAAGGCACCGCAACCGTATGAAAGGCTTACCTGTAGCGGAAGAATTTGAATACAGGGGAAAACGAAAAGACGGTACTGAAATATGGATTGAAGCCAGGGTTTCCAGCATCCTGGAAAATGGTAAATTAATCGGAACGCAATCTCTGGAAAGAGACATCACAGAACGAAAAAAATCCGAAGAAGAACTTGTAAAAAGTGAGGAAAAATTCCGGGCATTAATTGAGCATAGTTATGACGCCATCAGTCTCGTTGATAAAAACGGAACTATTATTTACCGAAGTCCTGCTACAGAGAGAATAACAGGATTTACGCTGGAAGAAACCATCGGAAAAAATATGTATGACTCGATTCATCCCGATGACCTGGACGAAACCAGAGAGTTTTACAGGAAACTAATGAATGAACCTAATGTTCCTAAATTAAAAACGCATCGTCTCTTGCACAAGGATGGACATTATATTTTAGTCGAAGGCACGGTTACCAACTTGCTGGAGAATGAAAGCGTAAAGGCTATCGTTTCCAATTTTCATGACATTACAGAAAAGAAGAAGTCGGAAGAAGAGTTGCAAAAAAGCGAACTTCGTTATCGCTCGCTCATTGAACAAGCCTCAGATGCAATCATGATTACGGATTTCACAGGTAAATTCATTGATGTCAATGAAAGCTTATGTAAGATGTTCGGTTATGCAAAAGAGGAATTACTTCACATGAGCGCAAGTGACCTCATTGATTCTGAAGATTTGAGAAAACGACCCCTACAATTTGGCCTTCTCTCAACGGGTCAGCATGTTTTCAATGAGAGACCGATGATTCACAAAAACGGAACCGTGATTGATGTGGAAGCCAATGTAAAAAAGATCGGAGAAGATCATGTCCTCGCTATTGCGAGGGATATTACAGAACGAAAAAAAGTTCAAAAGGAATTGGAAAGGTCACATGAACAATTGCGGCAGCTTTCCTCCCACCTGGAAACCGTTCGTGAAGACGAACGAACCAACATCGCACGTGAGATTCACGATGAGTTGGGACAACAACTAACAGGTTTAAGAATGGACATCTCATGGCTCAACAGGAAAATTCCTTCTGAAAATAAAACGGTGCATAATAAAATTACCGACATGCTTTCGCTCATTGACCAAACAATGAAAACTGTCAGGCATATTTCTTCAGAACTTCGTCCAAGCATTCTTGATGATTTGGGATTGATTGATGCGCTTGACTGGCAAAGCAATGAATTTGAAAAACGAACCGGTGTGCATTGCACGTTCGCTTCAACTTCCAGGGAAATAGATTTTGAAAAAAATCTTTCCACGGGAATTTTCCGGGTGTTCCAGGAAACCCTTACCAACGTTGCCCGTCATGCAAGAGCATCTGAAATCATTACTTCTCTTGAATTGGATGATGACAACATTGTTTTGAAAGTGAAAGACAACGGAAAGGGTTTTGATGAAACAGAAGTAAAAAATAAAAATACCCTGGGACTGGTAGGAATGAAAGAACGCGCCATGATGTTTGGCGGAAGAATCACCATTGAAAGTTCAAAGGGAAAAGGAACATCAGTAATTTTACAAGTGCCTTTAAAAATTTCACAAGGAAAAACTTCCTGAACATGATTCGTATTTTAATTGCAGACGATCATAGCATTGTACGAAGGGGACTGAAAGAAATCCTGATTGATGAATTTCCTGAGGTAACCATCAGTGAAGTAAATGATGGCTCTGGACTTTTACGCAAGGCAAGAGAAGGAGACTGGAACATCATCATCAGCGATCTTTCCATGCCGGGAAGAAACGGACTGGAAACATTGAAGCAACTGAAAGAAGAATTTCCGAAGCTTCCCGTGCTGATCGTCAGCATGCACCCGGAAGACCGCTATGCGATTCGTGTTTTGCGAGCCGGTGCTTCGGGTTATCTTACGAAAGACAGTGCATCTGAGGAATTAGTGAATGCAGTGAGAACAATTTTAAGTGGCAGACGATACATCACTTCAACGGTAGCGGATAAGCTGGCACAAAATCTTGATCAACGCTCCGACAAAGAATTGCATGAAACGCTTTCTGACAGAGAGTTCGATGTATTGAAGTTAATCGCATCAGGCAAAACTATTTCTGAAATCGCCAACGAACTTTCACTGAGTGCTACAACGGTGAGTACCTATCGCGCCCGAATTCTCGTGAAGATGAATTTCCGCACCAACGCGGAACTCACACATTACGGGATTCAGAATAATCTTGTTTAGTTTTGTTGAGAAAGTGTGCAGGTGAGAAAGTGAGACTCCACAAAAGTCACCCTTCTACTTGAATATTTTTTTGCATCTGTATACCTTCTCACTCTCCCACTCTCCCACTTTCTCATTCTCCCACTCTCTCACCTTCCCACTTTCTCCTCAAAAATATACCCCTCTAACACCAACGCTTCGCCAATTGTAGTATAAATAACTACACCAACCCGTCCGTTTCTCTACATTTATTTGGCAATTCTCTCTATTTGTTTCGCTTTGTCAGGGCTGTTCCTTTGCAATGTCAAATGAAAGAACCGGGACAACATAATCTGAAAGTTCTCATCGTGGAAGATTCTCCGGTTGTAGCCGGACGAATAAAAAGCATGTTAAGTGAATTAACTAACATGACAATCGTAGGTGAAGCGGAGAACAGCAAAGAAGCACTGATAATTACCGAAGTGATGTCGCCTGATGTCGTGCTGCTTGACATCAGCATTCAGGGCAAAAGCGGAATACATGTGTTGAAGGAAATAAAAAAGGATCACGTGAATACGAAAGTGATCATGCTCACGATCTATGCTGAATCTTATTACCGGAATGTATGCGCTGAATTAGGCGCTGATTACTTCTTTGACAAGTCTACCGAATTTGAAAAAGTTCCGGAAGCATTGCTTTCTATCCTGAAGACAAAAACAAATTGAAAAAGAGTCCCCACTTAAATACACGATACAAACAGTAATGAATACGACCGCTCAACTTGTGCGTTATAAAAAGGTTCTTTTGATTGACGATGATGAAGTAGATCTTTACATCTCAAGCCGGATTATGAAATCTGCTTCGCTCGCAGAAATCATTGAAACAAAATCTTCAGCAGGTGAAGCGCTTGACTACCTGAAAAGTTTAAGTAATGAACCGGGCGAATTGCCTGAAGTTATTTTCCTCGATCTTGGAATGCCCGCTATGGATGGTTTTGATTTCCTGAATGCTTACAGCAAGCTCAATAAAGGTGTAACATCACATTGCAAAATAATTTTACTAACCAATGCGATTGACCCTGATCCGGTAAGTTTAAAGAGAGCGAAAAACAATCCGCTGGTTCAAAAAATCCTGAACAAGCCGCTTACAAAGGAAGCGTTAGACAATGTTTAAGAAAAAAATTCAGCGATCAGGCAACGACTTCTGCCTTTTGTTCAATCCAATTGCCTTCCTGTAAATGCACTTCTCTTCGTAAACATTTTACACATCTCCGCGAAAGGTTGTAATTTAATTTTCCTCCAAATTCGTCACAGGCATGACGGTAGTCTTTGTAAACCCAGCGATGACCGAATATTTTACACGGCAGCATATTCCAGTTCGAGTCTTAACTCGTTTAACTCGGTGTTGTTTAATTCAGCAGACAAACTTGATCTGAGAATTCCATTGTTGCGGATAGGTTGTTGAGCATGGTATTCATCGAACAAGATTTCTGTTCCCAAACCCAAATGAGAAAAATCAAGCGACTTCAGGAAACCGCCAAAGGCCCGCAGAAGTTCAAGAAAAGTAACGGGAACAATTTTGTCTTCGTCCCTGAAAAAGAAAACCTTTTTATCATCTAGCCTGACATAACCATATCCAAGCTCTTTCAGAAAATTAAAAATATTCTTTTTGTTCTCTATCGTAAAAAAAACAGTCGGTTGACCATTCTTTAAAAAATGAGTTGAAAAATAAAGATGATGATCGCTCGACTTCATTACCAACATAACTCTCTATTTTAGCTTGACTATGTATCAGTTTATAAACCGTGTTATTAAAATTCCAACAGTCGTCACAGGCACGGACAACTGTGTTGTAAATAAAATACAGGTGAATGAAATTCAATCCTTAAGCAACTCACTGATGTGCACGTCCAGCGCCTTGCTTATTTTTCTCAAGGTAATAATAGTGGGATTGGTTCGACCGGATTCCAACCTTGACATACTAGCCTTTTCAATGGCACAAAGATGAGCAAGTTCAACCTGAGATATTTTTTTTTCGGCACGGATTTGCTTTATCCGTGTGCCCAGACCTGTTAAAAACTTTGGATCATTCATAGATACTCTGTTGTTTGTGAGGGTCATCAAAGCTGTTGTAGACATGTTGTTTATGGCTATTTTGATTATGTAATGTGTTATAAATTGCGACCTTTATGCTTTCTTATTTACTTTAAATTCCTTGTAACAAAAAGGCGCTCAATTTGTATTCGAAAGATAGAATGCGGGCGGGATTTAAAGAGTCAATCAAAACTTGAAAAGCGTGTCATTGTTTGTACTACAAGAAGTGACATTATGAAAAATGTAACTTTGGCTTAATAATTCTTTTGTGTCAACATTTCCCTCAATATCTGACCTCTTAAAGAAGACCTCTTTTACGAGGAGAATCTACATTTTCTTCAGCATTATCTTTTTGTTTGTACTTATTATTGGAATAATCACATTCAAAAACAATGAGCGATTTCATAGTTCTTCCATATCAATTGAACAAACAAATGAACTGCTGAATGAAGCAGAAGAAATCCTGTCTCGCTCCCAGGATCTCAGCGTTGGGATCAGGGGTTATGTCGCAACCGGCGACACCAGCTATCTTGAAAACTTTAACGCTGCAAAGAAACTTGTATTCCATCATACCTACCGACTGAAGCGACTTACTTCCACCAACCCTCTGCAGCAGGCGAGAGTCGATTCATTAACAACCCTGATTCAGAAACGCATTGTTTTTTCGTCTCTTTTGATCAGATTAAAAGATCAAAAATTGGAGCGCCAGGTAAATGAACTGCTCGAAACAAAGCAAAGCAAAATTTACATGGATGGAATCAGGAATCTCATCGCGGAAATAAAAGCGGACGCGAAAAATACACTTCAGCAACAAAAGCAGAATCACGACAATAGTCTTGCAACAACAGGTTTTGCTTTCCTGATGCTAAGTATTATCCTGGTTATTCTTCTTGTAATTTCTTTTGCCTTCATCCGTTATAATTCCATCAGGCGCGCAAATGCAGAAGTAAAAATCAAAGAGAACGTAAATCTTTTTTCAATGCTCTTCTATGAAAGCCCTGTGATGAAAGCCATTGCAGATGCGCCAACGGGAAAGTACCTGGAAGTGAACCAGGCATTTGCAGAATTCTGGGGATACACAAAAGAAGAAATGATAGGTAAATCATCCATTGACTTAAGAATTCTTGTTCAGGCCGAGGAGCGTGATCACATTCTAAAAAAAATGATGACAGAAGGATTTGTGAGAAATGTGGAAACACAAACGAATTCAAAGGACGGAAGAATCAGGTGGGTATCAACGAATATCGACAGGATCAACCTGAATGGTAAGGATTGTTTCCTTACTGCTGCCATTGATATTACAGCGAGAAAAGAAGCGGAAGAAAAAATCAGGCAGATGAACCTGAATCTTGAAAAGAAGGTGGAAGAAAAAAC
>JAYTXY010000049.1:0-9698 GCA_043742705.1 Bacteroidota bacterium | reverse complement strand
AATTTAACTATCATATTCAAAAACAATGGAACATACAGAATTAGTAGAAGCGTTCTCGGAGTTTAAAGAACTCAAGAACATTGATCGCGCAAGTATGATGAGCATACTTGAAGATGTATTTAAAAATATGCTTCGTAAAAAATTCGGCTCTGCTGATAATTTCGACATCGTTATCAATACTGATAAAGGTGACCTCGAAGCTTTCCGTAACCGTCTTATTGTAGATGATGGAGCCGTTGAAGATCCAACGACTCAAATAGAATATTCAGAAGCCATTAAGATAGAACCTGATTTTGAAGTAGGAGAAGAAGTTTCCGAAGGGGTGAAATTCAGTGACTTCGGAAGAAGAGCCGTTCTTGCTGCGCGCCAGAATCTGATGGCTCGTGTCCAGGAATTGGAGAAAGAAGCTATCTTCAAAAAATATAAAGACCGTGTCGGTGAAATTATTACCGGTGAAGTCTACCAGACCTGGAAGAAAGAAACTCTCATCATGGACGATGACAGTAATGAATTGATTCTTCCTAAGAACGAACAGATACCATCAGACTTTTTCAAGAAAGGTGATAACGTTCGCGCTGTCGTACTTCGTGTTGAAATGCTGAATGGAAATCCGAAAGTCATTCTGTCAAGAACAGCTCCCCTTTTCCTTGAGCGTATGTTTGAACTGGAAGTTCCTGAAGTGTTTGACGGATTAATCACCATCAAGAAAATTGTTCGTGAACCGGGCGAGCGTGCAAAAGTTGCCGTGGAAAGTTATGACGACAGAATTGATCCGGTTGGAGCTTGTGTTGGAATGAAAGGTTCGCGTATTCATGGAATCGTTCGCGAACTTCGCAACGAAAACATTGACGTTATCAATTTCACGAATAACACTCCACTATTTATTTCACGCGCACTTGCTCCGGCAAAAATCACCTCCATTAAACTGGACGATGAAAAGAAACGTGCTTCTGTATTCCTGAAACCTGACCAGGTTTCTCTTGCCATTGGTAAAGGCGGACACAACATCAAACTTGCAGGAAAATTAACCGGCTATGAAATTGATGTTTACCGTGATACAGATGAAGAAGGAGAAGATGTGGATCTCGATGAATTTGCAGATGAAATTGAACCGTGGATCATTGACGAGTTAAAATCCATTGGTTGCGATACGGCAAAGAGCGTTCTTGATTTACCAATTGAAGACCTGGTAAAACGTACCGATCTCGAAGAAGAAACGATCAAAGAAGTTATGCGGATTCTGAAGTCAGAGTTTGAATAATCTGTCTTCAACAAATTCGGTTGAAATAAAAAGCATCGGTAGGATTTATTCTTACCTTGCCAAAGGTTTAACACAAGCTGAAATGTAAGCTTGATAAAAAAGTATATGTCAGAAGCAGAAAAAATAGTACGGTTAAGTAAAGCAATCAAAGAATTCAACCTGAGTCTCGATCACATTGTTGATTTTCTCGGGAAGAAAGGATTCAAGATTGAAAGCAATCCCAACACCAAGTTGACTGGAGAAGCGTATGCTTTGCTCCAGAAGGAATTTCAATCTGATAAAAGTGCGAAAGAAGAAGCGCACCAGCTTTCTCTCAGCAAACTGAAAAAAGAAGCGTCTGTTGTACTCGATGCCGGTGATCAGAAAAAACCTGCTCGTAAAGAAGAGGATTCAAAAGAGATCCTTATAAAAGGTGTAAGTGTTGGCGAATACGCTTCAGATGAAAAACCGAAGAAGAAAGAAGAAGTAAAAGAGAAGCCTGCAAAAGTTGAGAAGAAAGACGAAGTCATAAAAGCGAAAGCTGATAAAATTGAAGGCCCGACTGTCGTTGGAAAAATTGAAATAGAAAAAGAAGAAAGCAAGGCTGATAAGAAAAAGAAAGCGACTTCAAAAAAGAAAGCGGAAGAAGAAACTACTACCGAAGAAAAACCTGCGAAGAAGTCTTCCAAAAAAGTAAAAGAAAAAACAGAAGAAGTTATTGCCGAAGCAGACATTGCTCCTGTTGCGGAAGCCACGCCGGAACCTCCTGCCATTGAACCAACACCGGAAGCTCCGAAGGAAGAAAGCATTCATCGCATCGACCGACAAAAA
Source organism: Bacteroidota bacterium (assembly GCA_043742705.1). Taxonomy (GTDB): domain Bacteria; phylum Bacteroidota; class Bacteroidia; order AKYH767-A; family 2013-40CM-41-45; genus JAPLDA01. The sequence goes on along the minus strand of JAYTXY010000049.1, from coordinate 7,627 downwards.
CTTTCGGGACCAACAGTGCTTGGTAAAATTGAATTGCCTGTTGATCCTCCGAAACGTAAGCCTGTTGCATCGTCATCGGCTGTCGGTGATGAACGTTTGGATAGAAAGAAAAAAAGAAAACGTACAGAGAAAAAATCAAGCGGTGAAGTTGTTCCGCAGGATAAATTTAAAAAGGACGATAAGTCAAAGCCATTTAATCCGCGTGACAAACGCAAGCCTTACACGCCTGCTCCAAAAGCAGAACTCACTGACAAGGAAATCCAGGATCAGATCAAAGCAACGCTTGCGCGATTAAGCGGATCAGGAAAATCAAAATCTTCCAAACTTAGAAAAGCAAAACGTGAAGCTGCAGCCAGCCAGCATGAAGAGGCAATGGCTGAACAGGAAGCCGGTAAAAAAATTATCCAGGTTACTGAATTCGTTAGTGCGAATGAACTTGCACGAATGATGGATGTTCCTGTGACAGATATTATTTCAACATGTATGTCGCTGGGAATGTTTGTTTCAATCAACCAGCGTCTCGATGCAGAAACATTGTCCGTTGTTGCAGAAGAGTTCGGTTACACGGTTGAGTTTGTCGCAGCGGATGTTCAGGAATCTATTAAGGAAGAACAAGATTCTCCGGAAGAATTACTGCCGCGCGCTCCTATTGTTACCGTAATGGGTCACGTAGATCATGGAAAAACTTCGTTGCTTGATTACGTTCGCAAAGCGAATGTAATTGCAGGAGAAGCCGGAGGAATCACACAGCACATCGGTGCGTACGAAGTAACATTAGAGAACGGAAGGAAAATTACGTTCCTTGATACTCCCGGTCACGAAGCGTTTACCGCCATGCGTGCTCGCGGTGCAAAAGTTACAGATGTTGCCATCATTGTAATTGCAGCTGACGACAGCGTGATGCCGCAAACAGTGGAAGCGATCAACCATGCACAAGCTGCAGGTGTTCCGATTGTATTTGCACTTAATAAAGTAGACAAGCAGGAGTCGAATGCGGAACGTATCCGTGAACAACTCAGCAAAATGAATATCCTTGTTGAAGATTGGGGCGGAAAATACCAAAGTCAGGAAATCAGCGCGAAGAAAGGAACCAACATTGACGTTCTCCTCGAAAAAGTTTTACTCGAAGCGGAGTTACTTGATCTGAAAGCGAATCCAAATCGGAGAGCGAGCGGAACCGTTATTGAATCTTCTCTTGATAAAGGAAGAGGGTATGTAATGACAGCACTCGTGCAAACAGGAACAATGAGAGTCGGTGATGTAATTCTTGCCGGTCGTCACAGCGGACGTGTGAAAGCACTTTTTAATGAGCGAGGTTTCAGGATCACAGAAGCGGGACCTTCTACTCCGGTTCAGGTATTAGGAATGACTGGCGCTCCGCAAGCGGGCGATCTTTTCAACATCATGGAAGATGAACGCGAAGCACGCGACATCGCAACGAAACGCCTGGCATTGCAGCGTGAACAAGGTATCCGTACGCACAAGCACATTACTCTTGATGAAATCGGAAGACGACTTGCTATCGGAAACTTCAAAGAATTAAATATCATTTTGAAAGGTGACGTGGACGGTTCTATTGAAGCACTTGCTGATTCCTTATTAAAACTTTCCAATCCTGAAGTTCAGATCAACGTCATTCATAAATCAGTCGGACAAATCACTGAGTCAGATGTGTTGCTTGCTTCTGCATCCAATGCTATCATTCTTGGTTTCCAGGTTCGTCCTTCTGTAAGCGCGCGTAAACTTGCAGAGCACGAAGAAATTGAAATCCGTATTTACTCTATCATCTACAAAGCCATCGAAGAAATAAAAGCTGCGATGGAAGGCATGCTTGCTCCTGAATTTGTGGAGAAGATTGTCTGCAACGTGGAGATCCGCGAAACATTCAAGATTCCTAAAGTCGGAACCATTGCAGGTTGCATGGTGCTTGACGGAAAAATTACACGTAACACAAAGGTGCGTATCGTAAGGGATGGAATTGTGGTATTCAGCGGTGATCTTGCTTCACTGAAACGATTCAAAGACGATGTAAAAGAAGTGGCAACAGGTTACGAGTGCGGGTTAAACATCGCCAACTTCAATGACATCCAGATCGGTGATATCATTGAAGGATACGAGCAGGTTGCCGTGAAACGGACGCTAGCGTAAGCAAAAGAGTTATACGTTAACCGTTGTTGGTTATACGAAAAGGAGTGAAGGGAAATTTTACATGCGTAAAATACTCTTCACTTTTTTATTTGAGTGCCGGCAAACGAATATCATCAGGCACGATGAAAGAAGTTACATAGTGTCCCTGTATATCTTTTAAAAATTTCTGTGCTTCCAGCCGTGTTCGAAAATCCCCTACTCTCACTTTGAAATTAGGTTGCTGGTAAGTCAGGTAAGACTGTGTTTCAGGGTGCTTTCCCGAAAAATCAATTTTCACTTCCATCGCTTTCGGTCTGTTCGATCCGAAATAAACCTGGATACGATAACCCGGAATCGTTTGCTTCTGCGCATTGATTTCTTTCTGCTTTTTTATCAAATCATTCACACGTTCATCGTTCGTAACGGCTACAGTGCTGTCAGCATTATAATGCGTAACATACTTTTGAGCAGACACATCACACACACAAAAGAACACGAACAGAAAAAATAGAATGGCTTTGATTTTCATCGGAACAAATATACTTTTTCTTCTCTTCTCATCTGGAATTTCGAAATACAAAAACTACAACGTCATTCAGGAGGAATCCATTTTAAAATTGGTAAAATCGCTTATTCATAAATAGATGCCTCCTGCAAGACCGAGAAGGAGCTGTTTACTTTGATTAATTTACGAAGCAATCTAAAATAAATTAATTTTGATTCATGAACATCGAAGAATTTCGCACATATTGTCTGTCAAAAAAAGGAACTGAAGAAAGTCTTCCCTTCGGACCTGAAACCCTTGTTTTAAAAGTAGGCAACAAAATATTCGCAATCACCGGACTTGATTCGGAAGACTTTAGTATCAACCTGAAATGTGATCCTGCTTTGGCAATTGAACTGCGGGAAAATTATCCTTGCGTTCAGCCGGGTTATCACATGAACAAGAAACATTGGAACACCGTTCATGTAGATGGTTCAGTAAAAGATGCATTAATAAAAAAGTGGATTGATCACTCCTATGATCTCATTCTTTTCAGCTTGCCGAAGAAAAAGCAAGAGGCAATTTCCGGTGAGAAATAAATTTCCTAAAAACTTCTTTCTACGAATTACGAATTTATACTAATATACGAATCTGCGCACATTCGTAAATTCGGACCGATTCGCAATTCGTAGACTGGTTAATTAATCAGTTGATAATCTGTTTGATTGTCCGAAACCAAGGCTGTGCTTTTAAGTATGTTTGAACCACTAACCTTAAAAACCAACGCCATGATTGCATCCATTCAGTTTCTCAGCGAGGTGAATTACCTTGCCGTATTTGTTGCCGCTCTTGCCTATTTTATTCTGGGCGCTCTTTGGTATTCTGTTCTCTTCGGTAAAATCTGGTCGAAAGCCGTGGCAGAAACCGGAAGAATAATATCAAAACCGGATAGCGCCAAAATGATGACAATGATGGTGAAATCATTTCTCGCCAACCTGCTTTGTGCTTTTACAGTGGCGTATATCGTACGACTTGGCTGGGGTTACAGCGTTAGCACAGGAATTAAATTAGGCCTTGTCTGCGGTTGCGGATTTGCGCTTTCTTCGTTGTTGATGGTTGCCAATTGGCAAGGCACAAAAACGGTTGTCATCATTATCGATGCCGGCTACCAGATTTTCGGAATCCTTATTTGTTCAATGATTATTTCTTGTTGGCATTAATGAACATAGTTTTTAGAATGTTCACTTTAATTAAAGTAACATAATATCAGGAAGTCATTCAGGAGGAATCTTTTTGAAATTCGTTTTATCGCTTATTCATAAATGGATGCCTCCTGCATGACGATCTGTTAAATTTTTTATTTTTTCTATTGACCTCCCTTTTTAAAAACTATAAAGATGAATGATGTAAGTTTGCACTACGAAATTTCCTGAACACATTTCCGATATTTAAAAAATACAACCGATGAAAAAAATTCTGAATTTCTTCTTCCAGGGTTTATTGTTTACCGTTCCCATTGCAGTTACTCTTTGGGTTTTATTCAAAGCTATTCTCTGGATTGACGGTCTGCTGCCTTTTCAAATTCCGATTAAAATTCCCGGTATTCCGCAACTTGAAATTCCGGGGCTCGGCTTACTTGCCATCTTTGTTATCGTGAGTGTAATCGGCTACTTCGGAACAAAATACATCCGCAATCCTCTTTTCGCTTATCTCGAAAAGCTCATTGAGAAAGCTCCGATGGCGAAACTGATTTACTCTTCGGTGAAAGATCTGATCAGCGCTTTCGTTGGAGAGAAAAAAAGATTCAACCATCCTGTGATGGTGCGATTCGAAAAAAATTCCGAAGCGTGGCGAATCGGTTTTATAACGAACGATGATCTTTCTGAAATCGGAATGGGAGCAGAACAGGTTGCCGTGTATCTTCCGTTCTCATATAGTTTCATGGGTGAATTAATTATTGTACCGAGAGAAAATGTGAAGCCAATCAACTCCTCCGGAACAGACATGATGAAGTTTATCATTTCCGGCGGAGTGACAGAAATTAAATAATAAATTAAAAAACTGTATTTTTAGTTTATGAAAAAGCAGAAATCTTCTTAGTGTTTTTTCGTGCCCTTAGTGTCTTAGTGGTTATTTTTTACAACTTAGACACTGAGATCACTAAGGTGCACTAAGAATTTTATTCGAAGTAAGAAATTTAAAACAGTGAGTACGAAAAACGAAAAAGAAGACTTTTTTAAAGAGACAGGATTCGGTAACAAGGTCGTGGAACCGAACCAACGACTACTCAACAAAGACGGAAGCACAAACGTAATCCGGCGCGGACTTTCCATTTTTCAATCCACAAGTTTCTACCATTCACTCATCAACATGGCATGGTGGAAGTTCAATGTGATTGTGTTGTTCTGTTACTTTGTTGTGAATCTTCTTTTTGTAACACTCTATTATTTTCTCGACATCAATCACCTGAACGGAATGGTGGCAACCACAAACACCGGAAAATTTTTGGAAGCATTTTTCTTCAGCACGCAAACACTTTCAACGGTTGGTTTCGGAAGGTTGAATCCTGTTGGGATCACCGACAGCGCCATTGCAGCCATTGAATCGATGATTGGCTTACTTGGTTTTGCCATTGCAACAGGTTTGTTGTACGGGCGTTTCTCACGACCTGTTGTGAAATTATTGTACAGTCAGAATGCAATCATTGCTCCGTACAAAGGAATCACAGGATTCATGTTCAGGATTGCGAACAAACGGAAAAATGAATTGGTGGAAGTGGAAGCTGTCGTTATCATGTCATATGTGGAAACCGAAAACGGAAAAGACATTCGAAGGTTCAAAACATTGCCTCTTGAACTGGACAGGATCAGCGTGTTGTCGATGACATGGACGATTGTTCACCCAATTGATGAGAGCAGTCCGATGTATAAAATGAAGGCGGAAGATTTTGAAAAAAAATCCGTAGAGTGGATGGTGATGATTAAAAGTTTCGAAGACACGTTTTCGCAAACCGTTCACTCACGATCATCTTACCGTTTTCACGAACTGGTACATGGCGCGAAATTCATCAACGTTATACAGCCCGGACCAAACGGTGCTGCGATTGTCGAGCTCGACAGGATTAATGAATTTGAGATGGTGGAGGTTTGATATTTGAATGTTAGCAGCAAGCAAAAACAGCCGCCTACAAGTTTGACAGAAATGACCTTTTCACTATCTTTGAGAAAAATAAGGCAACAATGACATTTAAGACCATATTAAAAGAGATGAGAGATATTCCGGCTGAACGCCTGGAAGAACTTTATCAGTATGTTCATTCTTTGAATCCTAAGTCAAAACGAACTGCAAGTTTGAGAAAACAAATACTTTCCTTTGCTGGGGCTTTTAGCGACATGAGCAGTAAAGACTACAAGGATTTCCTCAAGCAAACAAAAAAAACTCGTAGTAAACTTTTCGCTCGTCATATTTAACCTATGAGGCAATCAATGCTTGATACCGATATTCTTTCGGAGTTTTTGAGAGGTAATAAAAAGGTTGTATCAAAAGTCGATGAACATTTAAAAGAATTCGGGTTCATCAATTTAAGTGTCATAACTTACTATGAAATTTTAAACGGACTTTTATACAAAGACGCTAAGAAACAAATGACCCGCTTTCAAAAATTTGTCAGCCTAAACAAGGTCATTCCAATGACCATTCGTACAGCAAAAGTCGCAGCTACAATTCAGGCGGATTTACTAAAGAACGGAACTGTAATTGGTCATACCGACACATTAATTGCAGGCATTGCCATTGCAAGTAAGCTTCAACTCGTTACCAACAACACACGGCATTTTCAACGAATCAAAGGACTCCGAATAGCTAATTGGACGAAGTGATTACCAAACAAAGCTTGCCAGCCGCTAACATTAGAATTAAAAGAAATAACTTTTTGAAGGGCAGTTTCCGTTAGTTAAGTTTGTACAAGTAATAAACATTCAACAAAAAAATTGCAACGCAGGAAAAATGAATGTCAGAGAGTTTGCTTGTTGCAATTTTTTATCGACCTTTCTCCTTACCTAACCTGCCAAAAACAAACGGTGCTGCCATTGTCGAGCTCGACAGGATTAATGAGTTTGAGATGGTGGAGGTTTGATAGATGAATGTTATGCGCAATTTTAACGCTCCGAATAAACGACACAGCAGACATTGACAGATGAGCAATAGAATAAAATATATTACGAAAAAGGGCTTTCTCAACGGAAAAGAGTTTGCCAAAATAAACAGGCACATTGATACTTGCTTGTCATTATTAGAACGACTTATTTCTTTTAATCATGATTGCAGAAAACAAGTTGCAGATGAATTAATAATTGACGAATACATTATTGATTACCGTTCCGACCAATTCCTATATTATGAGAACGCGCTTAAAAGTATTTATTACAGTTGCTATTCTTTAAAATATGTTTATGACATCAGCACCTTTATGAATTTCAAGGCAATTGAAAATACAATTGACGACATTCTTGAAATTCAAAGAAGAGACATAACATTTACGAGCATAGTAAAATTATCAAGCATTTTTGAATACACAAGAAAAGTGTATGAGAAAAAAATTATAGGAAAAAATTATTTCGAGAAACTAAAAAGCAAATATTCTGACAAAGTTCATTCCTTAGAACTCCTTAGTAATTTTCGAAACACAATTCACAGCAACGGTAAATGGGATACTGAAAATAAGAAGGGGGACTTGAGATACATGTTGCGAGTTGGCGAACAAATCATTAAGTCAGGCGTGACTTTTAAGTATGACCATTGGAAACTTTACAGAATAGTAAAGGATTGCTTAGAGCTTAGTAAATTAATGGCGTTAGACAATGAGGCAGAAAAAACCAGAGCAACCAGACTTGAGATTAATGGACAAAAATTAACGGTTGTTAAAACTGAAATGACATCTAACGATTGGGATAATATATTTAATAAAACCAAATGAAGAATAAATATTTGATTCACTCATCCTTTTTTTGCTTGATA
>JAYTXY010000048.1:0-1862 GCA_043742705.1 Bacteroidota bacterium | reverse complement strand
ACTCACCGGTTTTAATATCGATGCAGGCTGTTTTGTCCTTTCCCATTTTACGGTCGAAAACAAAAAGCACGTTCGCATCCCACATCGGAATTTGCTCGTCAATTTTCCGAAGACCTTTTGCGATGTCTTTGAATTCTTTTGTCCAGATAATTTTCCCGTCTTCGTTGCTCACGCAGGAAAATTCTTTGTCACTGCTTCCGTAGCAATAGCCTTTTGAATTTGAAAGACCTGAGTTTTCAATTTTATGGTCAAGCTTTGTTGACCAGGTTTCTTTCATTTCTTCCTGCGCACGTGCAGCAGTACAAAGGAGAAATAAGATAAGTGTGTAGATAACCTGTTTCATAGTGTTCTTGTTTTTAAGTGATGGGTTTATGGTTTGTTATTTTTGTTCCGAATAAATTGTTCAACTAAATGTAAATGTGTATTGAAATTTATAATTTTTTCCTTTTGGCATCTTAAAATTAAATTCCAGTGTCCGCACAAAGTCTTTCAGACTTGTCTGCATTTTCAGATTATCAGAATCATTCGATACTGCAAATACCGTAAGTACCTTTCCGCGTTCATGAATGGTTATGTCAAGAATGTATTCTCCTTTGATACCGCGTTTCGTTGCAAATTCCTTCAGCTCACCGTTTTGCATGGATGAATCAAGTTCTGTTTTTGCTTTTGCAACGACTTCTTCATAACCCTGGATTAGAGGTTTCTCTCCATGAGCATGAGAAGCGATTGCAGCTATAAAAAGAGTGATGAGTAATTTTTTCATGATAAATAAATTATTGAATTTTCCATATTGCAAGGCGAGATCCATAACCAAGTAACATGGTTTGATTGCCGGGAAGAAATTCAAAGGAAGCTCTTCCGATGTGAGTGTCTTCGGCGATTCTGAAATCATTCACAAAATACTTTAGCATGGAACCTGTTGCTCTGTCAAATAAATTCACGGAATTAAGTACTCTGAACTTTTGTTCGATGGAAGTAGTTGCAAAATAAACACGGTCGTCACTTTCTTTGTACAATGCTTCCGTAGCGCTTGTCGAATACATCACACGATTTCCTGTTCCTGAAGTAGCGTCAATTGACTGTATATACCCGTTGCGTGAAGCCCCCTGTTGCGCTCTCAGATGTGTATTAGGAGCGTTGAACAGGTAAAGTGAGTTTCCGTCAGCGGAAAAATGCATACTGAAAACGATGTCGAAGATATCATCAGCGACAAATTTTTTGGCAAATGTTTTTGCATCGTAAAATACAGCTACTTCTCTGTACTTCAGTGCTTCTTTGATTGCTTTCTTATCTGACCTCACGGAAGCAACATTTTTTAAATCTTCCACGGTTGGTTTTTGAGATACTGCAATGGTGTTTCCGTCAGGGCTGATGGCACCAGCGTTTGTTGCATTTTCGGGACTGAATTTTCTTTCTTCATTCCCTGACGAAATATTCCAAAAGCTAAACTCACCGTCTTTCAAAACAAGTAATGATTTATTGTCGGGAGTCAGCATAGCACTGTGAACTCCTTCTTTACTCAGTAGAATTTTACCCGAAGCCACATCCATTACTTCTGCGCGTGACGGACGATCTTTGTTCAATCTGAAATCTGTAAAAAATTGCTGTAGTAACAGGATGTATTTTCCATCGGAAGAATAATTCAGGTAAGGGCCTTGCTTGTAACCTGTCAGGTCAATCTTCCTCGTTGTCTTTTGCGTTTCAATATCCCACATGTAAAGGGCATTGCCGGCAGTTGCAATCGCCATGTTTTTTTTGTCAGGAGAAATTTCAATGGAGGAAATGTAGTACTTGTTGTTTTCCAGTTCAAGGACTTTGAAATCTTCACCGTTCTGAGCGAACATCGAAACAGATGGAAGGGT
>JAYTXY010000047.1:0-14031 GCA_043742705.1 Bacteroidota bacterium | reverse complement strand
CATGCGACTCTGTCAATCATAAAATTTCAGGATCGTTTGATGCCACACTCGTTGACAACCTAACAAATGATACAGTAAGAATCACTGATGCGTCTTTCTCAAATGCCCCCTTCTCAATCCGGTATAATTGAACAATGAATCAACTGAGTAAAAACAGAATCGAATCCATTGACATCCTTCGCGGAATCGTGATGATCATTATGGCGCTCGATCATGTGCGAGATTACTTTCACTTCACTGCCAATCTCAATGATCCGCTTGACCTTGCAACCACTTCTCCTGTATTGTTTTTCACAAGATGGATTACTCATTTCTGTGCTCCCGTTTTTGTTTTCCTGTCGGGAACTTCCATCTACTTACAGGCATTGAGAAAAACTAAAAGTGAATTGAGTGCATTCCTTTTTAAAAGAGGTTTATGGTTAATCATTCTTGAAGTTGGAATTGTAACTTTTGGCTGGTCATTCAATCCTGCATACAACACACTTTTCCTCCAGGTAATCTGGGCAATTGGTATCAGCATGATTTTGCTTGGATTCCTGATGCGACTTCCTTTCAAAATGATTCTTGTGTTGGGGTTGATAATCGTTTTCGGTCACAACATACTTGACTTTTACGAAACAGAACCGGGCTTTCACGCTAGCTTCTTCTCGAACTTATTGCATCATGGAAAATTTGTTCCGTATCAGTATGCAGAAAATCATTCCATTCTAATGGTCTATCCATTTCTTCCATGGACAGGATTGATGATGCTAGGATATTGTTGCGGAAAATTATTTTCACCGACTGTTTCTTCAGAGGAGAGAAGAAGAAAATTAAGCATGACAGGAATCTCGTTAATCCTGTTCTTTATTGTACTTCGGTTTGCAAACGTCTACGGTGATCCTGTTCCATGGACACATCAGCACAGTGGGCTTTTTACTTTTCTGTCATTCATGGATGTTTACAAGTATCCTCCGTCTTTGCTTTACCTCTGCATCACCATTGGTCCTGCATTGCTAGCTTTAGCATGGCTGGAAAAATTCAAAAACAAATTTACGGCTGCCATTAAAGTATACGGACGAGTCGCTTTATTCTATTATGTATTGCACATCTATTTGATTCATGTTTTTTCCGCCATCACATTCTTCATGCGAGGTCATCATATGAGTGAAGCTTTTGACCTGACCGCTCAATCTCACTTTCCTTTTTATTTTTTAATTCCGGGAGAAGGAGTTCATCTTCCTGTTGTTTATTTAGTGTGGCTGGCGCTGATCGTCATGTTGTATCCACTGTGTAAATGGTACGACCGATACAAAACGAATCATAAGGAAAAATGGTGGTTGAGCTATTTGTAAAAATGAAATGTAGAAGTGTACTTACTTTACAATCCTGATGTAAAAAATAAACTGTCATTTTATGAGATACTTTTAACTGATCAAAACAGAATCTTCTGATGAAAGCAATCTTTCTCGTACGAACCGGTAATGCAGAAAAAGCATTTGACCTTCGTGAAACAAAAATTCCTGAAATCAGGGAAGAAGAAGCACTGATAAAAACGGAAGGATCAGGACTAAACTTCGCAGACATTGTAGCGCGAGAAGGTATGTACCGCGATGCTCCTCCCCGACCTTGTATTTTAGGATATGATGTTGTTGGCAGAATCACAGCTTGCGGAACAAAAGTTACAAACCTGAAAACAGGAGATCGCGTTGCAGCTCTTACACGATTTGGCGGCTATGCCGAATACGTTGCTACCAATGCAAGTGCAGCCGTTGTAATTCCGGAATCATTAAATGTACCTGCAGCAAGTTCGCTTGCCACACAGTACTGTACAGCTTATTATTGTGCAAACGTTGCTGCGAATATCCGTTCAGGAGAAAAAGTTATTATTCATGCAGCGTCCGGCGGTGTTGGCAGCGCACTGCTTCAGTATTGCAAACACATGAACTGTGAAATTTTCGCAACGACAAGTTCAGCTTCAAAAATTGATTTTCTGAAACAGCAAGGTGCAACTCATGTGATTAATACTTCAGCGGAAAATTTTTATGAAATAATAAAAAAAATAACCGGCAGTGATGGCATTGATGTAATCTTCGATGCGATGGGAGGAAGCTTTGTGAAGAAAGGAATAAAGTTGCTTGCTCCTGGCGGAAGAATTGTTTGTTATGGTGCTTCACAGATGACAGGAACGAATTTATTCAACAAAATAAAAACTGCCATACAATTTGGCTTTTATCATCCTGCTCAGTTTATGATGGCTTCCAAATCACTGATTGGAGTAAACATGCTGAAGATCGCTGACGGACGACCAGAAATCATTCAGCATTGTCTTCAACAAGTCATTAGGTTATTCAATGAAGGAATCTTTGTTCCACATGAAGGAAAACTTTTCAAAGCTTCAGAAATTGCGGCTGCCCATCGTTATCTCCAGGAAAAAAAAGCAATTGGCAAAGTTGCTTTGAGCTGGGATTGAATTTGAAACTATTCGCTAAATCGTGTCCCATCATGCAAGTCTCACTTTTTAAGAATACATTTACGGCTTAATTTATTTCTTCCCAACCTATTATGAAATCAGCACATCTTCACTATTCTTTCGGTGAAGTGTTTAAGCAATTGGAAAAAGTATGCTTCCGCAACGGTTTTCTCGTCCTGAATTCAAATGAAAAGAAGGGAGAAATAAATGCGGTGAGAGGCTGGAAACTGTTTGGAAATAAAACGTATCTCCACCTTAAAGTTTCGAAAAAGGATAAAGTGGGAACCAAGGTAGATGTGGTGGTGAAGATGAGCGGACTCCGAAAAGAAAACAAGGAAGTCCCCAAACTGGAAGAGAAAGTAGTGGATACGATTTACAAATTTTTTTAGTTCCGCTCGGCAATTCCGGAAAACTGTATCTCGTATAGATTCTTGTACAACCCGCCATGACGCAAAAGTTCCTGGTGAGTTCCTTCTTCCATTTTTTCTCCGTGATCAAGTACGATGATTTTATCAGCATCCTGAACCGTGGCGAGTCGGTGCGCAATGACAATAGAAGTTCTGTTCTCTGTAAGCTTTGAAGTTGCTTCTTGGATCAATTCTTCCGATTCAGAATCAATGGAAGAAGTAGCTTCGTCAAGAATCAGGATCTTCGGATTGAATACATAAGCACGAATGAATGAAATCAATTGCCGTTGTCCGACTGATAACATCGCTCCTCTTTCCATCACATTGAAATGATATGTATCAGGTAATTGCTCGATGAAACGATTCGCTCCGACAACCTTGGATGCTTCTTTCATTTCTTCAAGGTTTATCAATGGATCTCGAAGGGAAATGTTATTGGCAATCGTATCTGAAAAGAGAAAAACATCCTGCATGACTACAGCAATATTTTTTCTCAAGGAGTCTAATTCGTAATGACGAATGTCAATTCCGTCCACCAAAATTTCACCTTTGTTGATTTCATAAAAACGATTGATCAGGTTAATGATCGAAGACTTCCCTGCTCCGGTTGCTCCCACCAAAGCCAACGTAGTTCCGGCTTTCACGCTGAAGCTCACATTTTTCAACACCCATTCTTCATCGTTGTATGCAAACCAAACATTTCGAAATTCGATATCACCACGGATGGAAGAAGCAACAACTTTTCCTTCGTTTGAGATATTCTCCTTTGTATCCAGTAACTTGAAAATACGTTCCGAGCTTACCATCCCCATCTGCAACGTATTGAACTTATCGGCCAACTCACGGATTGGGCGAAAGAGCATGTTGATGTACATGATAAAGGCAACAATGTTTCCGGGAGATACAGAACCTCCGATTACTTCTTTCGCTCCCCACCAAACTAACAAACCGATGGACGTGGCAGAAAGTAATTCAACTACAGGAAAGAAAATAGAATAATACCAGACGGATTTGATATGAGCTTTCATGTGAAGACGGTTGATGTCTTCAAATTTTTTCATCTCCTGTTTTTCCCGGCTGAAAATCTGGACAATGCTCATTCCCGTGAGATGCTCCTGCACAAACGTGTTCAGGTGAGCAACCTGAGTTCTCACTTCACGGAAAGCTTCCTTGATTCCATTTTTGAAAATATTTGTCGCGATGACTAAGAAAGGCATCGTGCTAAGACTGATGAGCGTCAATCTCCAGTCAATGTAAAACATGAAAGCTATGATGACGAACAACTGTAGCAAATCTCCAATGATGACAATCAATCCTTCCGAGAAGATATCAGCGATCGTTTCAAGATCAGAAATGGTGCGTGTTACCAAAGTTCCTATTGGCGTGTGATCAAAAAATTTCAGTCGGAGATTCAGAATATGTCTGTATAATTTTATTCGCATGTCACGAATAACAGCTTGTCCAAGCCAGTTGGTCAAATACGTCTGGTAATACTGAATGAGCGTTTGAAACAAGAGCAGACCAATCATCAACAAAGTCATTCTGAGCAAGCCGCTTTCATCACCTTTTGCAATGTAGCTGTCAACTGTATACTGCACGAGCCACGGGCGAACCGGAGAAAGAAACGCTAAAAAGATAGTCAGGAAAACTCCAAACCAAAACGATGTCTTGTAAGGTTTAATATATGCAAAGATCCTTTTCAGAATCGGGAAATCGTACGCTTTGCCTGTAACTGTCGCCATCTACGAATTACTAATTTTTACGAATGTACGAATACATGAAATTAATTTGATGATGTGCTGATTTGATAAGTTGATAATGTGCTCACTTTCACTCTCACATTGCCCAACAACTAACAACTAACAACTAATAACTAACAACTATAAAAACTTATACTTCACATCCACCAAATAAAGTCCCTGCGCAGGAACTGAAAACCCCGCTTCACTCCTGCTCTTTCCTTCAATGATCTCACGAAATTTTTTCTCGTCAATTTTGCTTTCACCGATTTCAGTCATCGTTCCAACGATTGCGCGCACCATGTTACGGAGAAAACGATCAGCAGTGATGCGAAAGATGGTTTGATCATTTTCCGTTCTCCAGGCTGCTTCCGCAATCTTACAAATATTTGTTTTGACCTGCGTTCTTGATTTGCTGAAACAACTGAAGTCATCGTACTCTCTCAACACAGAACATGCGTGATTCATTTTTTCAAGATCCAGCACATATGGAAAAAAGTAAGCCGACTCTTTCAGAAACGGATCTTTGTCATGATAGAGGAAATATTCGTACGTCCTGGAAGTTGCATCAAACCGTGCATGTGCTTTAGGTTCAACAGGAATAATCTGATGAATGGCAATATCATGTGGAAGAAGACAATTCAGGTGATGAATAAAATCTTCGGGATTTTCTATCGTTGATGTACTGTCGAAGTGCGCATAAAAAACGCGTGCATGAACTCCTGTATCAGTCCTGCCACAGCCAAGCGTACTAACTGGTTCCTTGAGCAACACAGAAAGGGCCTTATCCACCTCTGCCTGAACAGCATGTGCATTCTCCTGAACCTGCCATCCATGGTAGTTTTTGCCATTAAAAGAAAGTCTTAGAAAGTAGCGCACATTATTAAGTTAGGCGACAAAAGTAGTAAGTTGGTTCATTATTTAGTTCAAAGTTCTTAGGTCCTAGTTCAAAGTTCAAAGTTCCTAGTTCTTAGTTCAAAGAGGTTGATCTGAGTGGCATAACTTGATTGGGCGAAGTACCATCCGTCCTATTAATTTACGTTAAACTATAAACTTTGAACTAAGAACTTTGAACTAATCTTATTAACATTTTTTAACCAGTTCATTCATTTTTGATTCATCTTTTTTTTAATAAACTTGCACTTCATAAAAAAATGATATTTCCGCTGTTGAATTTGTCTCTATGACTCAATAGTTTTGTTTGAAAATAGCTTGTACCCTCTTGAAGGGACGTATATTACAAAAGAAGTTTAATTATTAATAACACCTTAACACGATGACGACTGATATTAAAGAAATCAACGAGCGCATACAACGTGAAAGCGCCTTTGTTGACTTGCTCATGATGGAACTGAGCAAAGTAATTGTCGGGCAAAAATACATGGTTGAGCGGTTGCTCATCGGTATGTTGTCCAACGGACACGTTTTGCTGGAGGGAGTTCCGGGATTGGCAAAAACGCTTGCGATTAAATCGCTGGCTTCCTGCATCCAGGCGAAATTCAACAGGATACAATTCACACCCGATCTGCTCCCCGCCGATTTGATCGGTACGATGATTTACAACCAGAAGCGGGAAGAGTTTACAGTTCGTAAAGGTCCTATCTTTTCGAATTTCATCCTCGCTGATGAAATCAACCGCGCTCCGGCAAAAGTGCAGAGTGCTTTGCTGGAAGCGATGCAGGAAAGACAAATCACGATTGGTGAGCAGACGTTTCCTTTGGAGGAACCATTTCTCGTTCTCGCCACTCAAAACCCGATTGAACAGGAAGGAACTTATCCTCTTCCGGAAGCACAGATAGATCGTTTCATGCTGAAGATTGTAATCGGTTATCCAAGCAAAGAAGAAGAGAAATTGATTGTACGGCAGAATATTTCTCAATCATTTCCGAAAGTAAATGCAGTTATCAAACCGGAAGATATAATCCGCTCGCGAAACATTGCTCGTGAAGTGTACATGGATGAAAAGATTGAAAAGTACATCGTTGACATTGTCTTCGCAACACGTTCACCGAAAGACTACAACCTCGGAAAGCTTTCCCAACTGATCAGTTACGGTGGATCTCCGCGTGCCAGTATCAACCTTGCACTTGCATCAAAGGCGTATGCGTTTATCAAACGCAGAGGATATGTGATTCCTGAAGATGTTCGTGCAATCTGTCACGATGTATTGCGTCATCGTATCGGTTTAACCTACGAAGCAGAAGCAGAAAACATCACGTCAGAAAATATTATCAATGAGATTTTGAATGTGGTTGAAGTACCATAATAATTTGATGATGTGCCAATTTGAAGATGTGCTGATTGACTTGGATTATTTACTGTCATTATCAAATTTTCAAATTACCAAATTATCAAATCAAAAAAAATGGAAACGCAAGAGCTCTTAAAAAAAGTCCGCAAGATTGAAATCAAGACGCGTGGTCTCTCCAGTCATATTTTTTCGGGAGAATATCACAGTGCCTTTAAGGGACGAGGTATGGCTTTCAGCGAAGTGCGGGAATACGTTCCAGGCGATGCCATTCGTTCCATCGACTGGAATGTGACGGCCCGTTTTAATCATCCGTATGTAAAAGTATTTGAAGAAGAACGAGAGCTAACTGTGATCTTGTTAGTAGATGTAAGTGCGTCCGGAGAATTCGGAACGAAGGTTCAATTCAAGAAAGATCTCGTGACGGAGTTGTGCGCAGTTCTCTCCTTCTCTGCGATTCAGAACAATGATAAAATCGGAATCATCTTCTTTTCTGATCAAATCGAAAAATTCATTCCTCCTAAAAAAGGAAAGACACATATTTTAAGAATCATACGTGAGCTGATTGAATTTCAACCACAGCATACGAAAACAGACATCAGCAATGCTTTGCGTTACCTGACTAATGTAATAAAAAAACGAAGTATCTGTTTTGTAATTTCAGATTTCATGGAAGACTCGAATCAGCAACGCACACCTTTTGAAGATGCGTTGAAATTGGCGAACAAGAAACACGACATCGTGGCATTGCAGATTTATGACGAACGGGAAACTGAATTACCGGATGTTGGTTTGGTAAGACTTCGTCATGCTGAAACAGGTGAAACGCTGAACATTGATACCAGCGATCTCGGTGTAAGAAAGAATTACAAGATGCGTTGGGAGTTGCAACAGAAACAGCTTGCAGAATCTTTTGCAAAAAGCGGGGTTGACAAAGCAGTTCTTCGTGCTGATCAATCGTATGTACAACCGTTGATGACACTGTTCAAGAAGCGCGGAAGGAAGTAAAATGTAGATTGATTTGATGAAGAGTTAGGATTGAAAAATGAAGATTGAATATCGAATAAGAATGAAGAAGTTGCTGAAAATATTTTATCGTGACGAATTGCCTGAAAAAACTATCAGTGCGCGATCAAATTATGTTAGAAAGAATCTTCAATCTTCAATCTTCAATCTTCATTTTGCCTTATTGCTAATTTCTTATTCCTTTTCAAGCGGGCAAGACGTAAAAGTCACCGCTAAAATTGATACGACTCAAATCCGTATTGGAGAACAGTTCGGAATGAATCTCAGTGTAACTGCACCTGTTGGAACAAAACTATTTTTCCCTCTCATTCCGGATACCATAAAAAAACTTGAGGTTGTAAAGCGATCAGCAATTGACACGATAAAATCTCCTGACGGAAAACAAAACACGCTTCAGCAAAAAATTACATTCACTTCTTTTGACTCCGGCTTTTACGTGATTGAGCCGATTCCATTTTATTTTCAGAAAGCCGGAAGGTCAGATACAGACAGCGTTTCCACGGAAGCACAACTCATAGCTGTGCGAACCATCCAGGTTGACACTACAAAGGAAATTAAAGATATCAAAGCTCCGTTGGATGTTCCGTTTACATTCAGAGAAGCATTGCCTTATATTATCGGTGGACTCATTCTTATCGCTTTGATGATTGCCATCATCGTGACAATTCAACGAATGAAGAAGAAACCAGTGGAAGTGAAAATAAAAGTTCCGTTACGTCCGGCTCATGAAATTGCATTGGAGGAATTAAAGAAAACAGAAGCGGAAAAATTATGGCAGCAAGGATTCTTCAAGAAATATCACAGCAGTGTTTCTGATATTATCAGAATGTACATTGAATATCGCTTCTCTATTAATGCAATGGAATTCACTACGGATGAAACGCTTCAGCATTTCAGAGGAAATCTTGTCAATGAAGAAGCAAAAGAGAAATTGAAATACCTGCTTCAGCTTGCTGACATGGTAAAGTTTGCGAAAGCTCAACCTCTTGCGCATGAAAACGAGCAGTCATTGAGTAATGCATATAGCTTCATCGAACTTACAAAACCTGTGACACAGGATGACTTCAAAGAAGAAAAGGAGGCGACATCATGATGATTCCAAAAATCACCTTTGCTCAACCTTATTTTCTCTGGCTTCTTCTTCTGATTCCTGCTCTCATTGCAGCTTATATTTTCTATTTCAGAAAAAAGAAAACGGATGTTCGTTTTTCTTCCTTCGATAATTTCATTGGATATGTTCCGAGTTTTCGTCAGCGGATTCAATTGCTTCCGTTCATTTTGAAGCTGCTTGCAATTGCAGCCATTGTAGTGGCGCTTGCACGTCCGCAATCAAGTTCGAGCGGACAAAATGTAACAACGGAAGGAATCGATATCGTGATGGCGCTTGACATTTCTTCGAGCATGCTTGCGGAAGATTTAAAACCTAACCGAATTGAAGCAGCAAAAAAAGTCGCTGAACAATTTATTGACGGCAGACCAAATGACCGAATCGGTCTCGTGATTTTTAGTGGAGAAAGTTTTACGATGTGTCCGATTACAAGCGATCATTCAGTCCTGAAAAATCTCTTCCAGGGAATCCAGAGCGGGATGATTCTGGATGGAACTGCAATTGGTGAAGGACTTGCAACTTCCGTGAACCGCATTCGTGACAGCAAAGCGAAAAGTAAAGTTGTAATCTTACTGACAGATGGTGTGAACAACCTCGGATCTATTGCACCTGCCACTGCGGGAGATATTGCTAAAGCGTTTGGCATTCGTGTGTACACGATAGGAGTTGGTACACAAGGAATGGCTCCATATCCGGTAAAGACTCCGTTTGGAATTCAATATCAGAACATGGAAGTTCAGATAGATGAAGCTGTTCTGAAACAAATTGCTGAAGGAACAGGAGGAAAATATTTCCGCGCAACAAGTACGTCAAAGTTAAAAGACATTTATGGAGACATTGATCGTCTTGAAAAAACAATTGTTGAAACAACTGAGTTTCATCACCATAGTGAGGAATTTTACCCGTTTATTATGCTTGCTGCATTGCTGCTCGGATTGGAACTTATCCTCAGATATACACTCTTAAAAACAGTACCTTAGAAATGTTCCGGTTTGCACATCCTTTTTATTTGTACGGACTTGCTTTCGTTCCTCTAGCGGTGATTCTTTTCATCGTGATGGTGTATTCGAAAAGGAAAGCCGTGAAGAAATTCGGTGACACATTTCTTTTCAGAAAACTGGCTGCTGATGTATCATCCTCAAAACCTGTTTTGAAATTAATACTTTTCCTGATCGCTTATTCATTCATTATTGTTGGCCTTGCCAATCCACAGATCGGAACCAAACTGGAGGAAGTAAAACGGGAAGGCGTTGATATCATCATTGCTCTTGATGTTTCCAACAGCATGAAAGCTGAAGACATCAAGCCAAGTCGATTGGAGCGTTCCAAACAAGCCATTTCGCGATTGATTGACAAACTGGAAAACGATCGCATCGGAATCATCGTCTTTGCGGGAACAGCATACGTTCAGCTTCCAATCACTACGGATTTTGCAGCAGCTAAACTTTTTCTTTCTTCCATTGATACGGATATTATTCCCACACAAGGAACAGCAATTGGTTCAGCTATTGATCTTGCTGCAAAATCATTCTCAGGAGAAGACAAGAAACACAAAGCACTCGTAATCATTACCGATGGAGAAAACCATGAAGACGATGCGCTTGAAGCGGCAAAGAAAGCCAGCGAAGAAGGTGTTATTATTCATGCAATCGGCATGGGTTCGCCCGAAGGCGCTCCTATTCCGGTTTATAAAAACGGAGTACAAATTGATTTCCAAAAAGATCACAACGGTACAACTGTGATTACGAAATTGGATCAACTGGAACTTGAAAAAATTGCTGCGGAAGGAAAAGGTCAGTTCATCCGCGCTTCGAACAGTGATGACGGGCTCAGCACTATTCTTGGCGAAATCACGAAGATGGACAAGAAGTCATTCGGTACAAAAATATTTACTGATTACGAAGACCGCTTTCAGTATTTCATTGCCGCAGGTTTATTATTTTTACTCATTGAGTTTATGGTCTCAAATCGAAAAAGTAAGCTGTTGGCAAAAATGGATTTATTCGGAGAGAAGAAAAAATGAAAACGATAACAAAAATAGTAGATGCAAGTATTGTCAACAGTCGACAGTCGACAGTTTACTCTGGACTATGGACAATATTTATATTCATTTTACTAACCCTTACCGCCAAAGCTCAGGAAGAACGTAAGTTGGTTCGTGAAGGAAACAAACTATATCAGGAGAAAAAGTATAACGATGCTGAAGTGAAGTACAGAAAATCACTGGAGTTAAATAAAGGATCCGTTCCGGCAAATTACAACCTCGGAAATTCGTTTTACAAAGAAGGAAAGTTTGAAGAAGCATCGCAGCAATATCAATCAGTTCTTTCGGGCAAGGATGTGAGTGATGAACAAAAAGCAAAGGCATTTCATAACATTGGAAATTCGTTGCTTGAAGCAAAAAAATATCCGGAGAGTATTGAAGCCTATAAAAATTCGCTGAAGCTGAATCCGAAAGACAACGATACGCGCTACAACCTCGCTTACGCAAAGTCAATGCTTCAGCAGCAACAGCAGCAGCAAAGCAAGAACGATCAGAATAAGGACAAGCAAGACAAGGATAACAAAGACAAAAAGAAGGATCAGAAAAATAAAGATCAGGAAAAGAAGGATAAACAGGAACAAAGCAAGGATCAGCAAAACAAGGACGAGCAAAAAAAAGATCAAGATCAGCAGCAACAACAGGCTCAGCAGAAGAAGCAAAATATTTCAAAGGAAGATGCTGAAAAAATCCTTCAAGCGTTGAACAACGATGAAAAGAATACGCAGAAAAAATTAATCAAGAAGGAATCAACAAAAATTCAGATTGATAAAGCGTGGTAGTTCAGGAATTATAAATTATAAATTGTGAATTATGAATTCAAGTCTTGGTTCTTGAATCTATTATTTAAAAATGCAGAAAATAAAATACATATTCAGGTTACTAAACAAAAGACTGTTTGTTCTGGCATCTCTTCTGTTCTTGCTTTTTAGTCTGACTGTTTCGGCGGATGACTTCACCGCATCTGTTGCTCCGGCTACTGTTGCGGTTGGTGACCAGGTACAGGTTTCATTTACATTGAATGGTAATGGAAGTAATTTTCATGCTCCGACATTCGTTGATTTTAATCTCCTGATGGGACCGAGTCAGTCAAGCAGCATGCAAATTATGAATGGCAGCGTTTCTCAATCCATTACCTATACATACGTTTTACAAGCAACCAAAGAAGGAACTTTTAAATTAGGAAGCGCAACCATTGATGTCGGTGGAAAAAAACTTACTTCCAACCCTGTCACCGTTACAGTTACGAAAGGAAATCCTGCAACGAAACAACAGGGAAATTCACAAGGTAACCAACAAGGTGGCGATGTACCAATTGCCGGAGGGAAAAATGCTTTCTTCAGAGCTACCGTTGATAAAGCGAATGTGTACATGGGAGAAGGTGTCCTCGTTACATACAAATTGTATTACAAAATAAATGTTCTTAATTATAACATCAGTAAGCTTCCTTCACCCACCGGCTTCTGGAGCCAGGACATTGCCCTTCCACAACAGTTGCAGTTTCACCAGGAGAATTATGACGGAGCGAACTACAAAGTTGCTGATATAAAAAAAATGGTGGTCTTTCCACAGCGCTCGGGAACATTGCAATTGGATGCTATGGAAGGAGAAGTGATTGCGCGTGTGCAGGTAAAGCGTAACCAGCAGCAGAATTCAAACGATCCTTTCAACCAATTTTTTAATGATCCCTTTTTCAATTTTAATCAATGGCAGGATGTAAAAGTGACATTGAAAAGTGAACCTGTAAAAATTACGGTGCGTGATTTACCATCCAATGCTCCGTCTACTTTTAACGGTGCAGTGGGACGATTTACTGTAGACGTTTCTTTAGACAAGAAAGAAACCAAAGCGCACGAAGCAGTTACCGTGAAAGTGAAGATTTCAGGGAAAGGAAATCTTAAATTGGTGGAAGCATCAAAGATTGATTTTCCATCTGACTTCGAAACGTACGATCCGAAAATTTCTTCGAACATTACAGCGTCCACGGCAGGAGTCAGCGGAAGTAAAACTTTTGAATACCTCGTTATACCTCGCAATGCCGGAGAGTTTAAAATTCGGGTAAGTGGCTTTTCCTATTTCGATCTCGACAAAAAACAATATGAGTCACTTCCTTCCAAAGACCTCATTCTGAAAGTTACAAAAGGTGATGAAACAATTACAACTTCAGTAACAGGTGTAAGCAAGTCGGATGTGCAATTGCTTGGAAAGGATATTCATTACATCAAAACAAATCAGCCTGCTTTTGTTCAAGGAGGTCATTCGCTGTTTGGATCAGTACTTTTCTATACACTAATTACTGCTCCTGCCCTGCTGTTTGGAGGATTGCTCCTCTTCCGTAAACGATACATGGCAATGCAAAGTAACGTTGGACTTTTGAAAAGTCAGCGCGCAAATAAAGTGGCGAAAAAAAGATTAAGTGCAGCGCAAAAATATTTATCTGCAAATGAAAAAGAAAAATTTCTAGATGAGATGTCAAAAGCTTTGTGGGGATTCGTAAGTGCCAAACTTCAGATTCCCGTTTCCGAACTTTCTAAAGAATCAGCAGCCAATGCATTGAAATCGAAAAATATTTCAGAAGAATTAATCACTCAGTTTACTGAAACCATTGACAGTTGCGAGTTTGCACGCTTCGCTCCGGGGATGGCTTCAAGCAATGAAGATATTTATAAAAGAGGGATTGAAATTATATCGAAACTGGAAGTGGAAGTACGAGCTTAGAATTATGAATTATGAATTATGAATTATGAATTATGAATTTAAGTTTTACTAAGTAAGAAAAGAATGTTCACTCAACTCAAAAAATATTTTTTCCTGTTTGTGATCATGTCACTTTTCACATTATCCGTAAAGGGTGATGCAAAGTCCGACTTTGTCAAAGCAAACGAACTTTACCAAAAGCTCGACTTTGACAATTCAATTAAGTCATATGAAAATCTAATTAAGTTAGGAAATGTTTCTGCTGAAGTCTATTACAACCTTGGAAACTGTTATTACAAAACCGGAAATCTGC
>JAYTXY010000046.1:0-2734 GCA_043742705.1 Bacteroidota bacterium | reverse complement strand
GTCGCGGTTCAGGTAATCGAGGCGATCCATGTCAAGCTGTGATGAAACCAGCTGATGCAGAAATTTTTTCTCGTATTGATTTTTGAAAATTCTTATTGCAAGAGAAAGTTTTCCTTTGAAAGCATCGTTCAATCTATCCATGAAAAGTTCTGAAAGTTCTTCGTGGCGGATTCCGGTTGCAATACTGTCTTCAAGTGCATGCGAGAACGGTCCGTGTCCGATGTCGTGCAAGAGAATTGCAATCGTGACGGCTTCCGCTTCTTCATCGGTGATCACATGACCTTTGTAGCGCAACACTTCGATTGCTTCACTCATCAGGTGCATAGCTCCAATGGCGTGATGAAAGCGTGTATGATGCGCTCCGGGATAAACAAGATGTGTCATTCCAAGCTGGCGTATTCTCCTCAGTCGTTGAAAGTAAGGATGTTCAATCAGTTGAAACACGCTGTCGAACGGTATCTTGATAAACCCGTAAATCGGATCGTTGATAATTTTAATGTTCATGACTATGATTACAATGATTAGAATGATTTCACTGACGTGTTTGCAAATATCAGTAATTGGTTGAATTAAAGTGCCTGTTAATTTAGGTTAAAGAATCTGTTCTCTCAAATAACTTCTTTTATTATCCGTTAAACAGAACTATAGAACAACATTTTAATTTTTAGATACAGATCCCTTTAATCACATTAATCAGTGTAATCCCAAAACGATACTATGAATCGAAACATCTTTGCTAACTTTGACCGGAACAGAAACACGGAAGTTTTAACAGACGTTATGGACAAAATAAATATTTTATGGGTGGATGATGAAATTGATTTGCTGAAACCACACCTGCTTTTCCTCAAAGAGAAAGGATACGATGTAATCACTGCCAGCAACGGACATGATGCATTGGAAATGATCAAGACACAATCGCTTGACATTGTTTTCCTGGATGAGAACATGCCCGGAATGTCAGGACTGGAAACACTTTCACAACTTAAAGTTCTGAATGCTGATCTTCCTGTTGTAATGATAACGAAGAGTGAAGAAGAAAGCATCATGGAGCAGGCGATTGGAAGTAAGATTGCCGATTACCTGATTAAGCCGGTGAATCCGAACCAGATTTTATTGTCACTGAAAAAGACATTGGAAAACAAAAGATTAATCAGCGAGAAAACAACATCTGATTACCAGCATGAGTTCCGAAACATCAGCATGAACCTGAGTGATAAGCTGAACTGGAAAGAGTGGAAGGAAGTGTATCGCAAACTCGTTTACTGGGAACTTGAACTTGAAAAGACGAGTGATGAAAGCATGTATGAAATTCTTACATCACAAAAAGGTGAGGCAAATCTTTTGTTCTCAAAATATATCGAGAACAATTATATCAAATGGTTGAAGGCGGCTGATGACAGTGTTCCTACCATGTCACATCAGTTGATGAAGAAGAAAGTATTGCCTGTTGTGGATGCTTCTCCTGATCCTGTGTTCTTTGTGTTGATTGATAATTTGCGTTATGACCAGTGGAGAATTCTTCAGCCTGTGATTGCAGAATATTTCCGTTTGCAGGATGATGATTTGTACTTAGGAATTCTTCCTACTGCCACGCAGTATGCGCGCAACGCGATCTTTGCCGGACTCATGCCATCTGAAATTGAAGCGCGCTTTCCGAATTTGTGGATCAACGATGAAGAAGAAGGAGGGAAAAATTTACACGAAGGAGAGTTTCTTACTGACTTGTTGAAACGTATGCGAAAAGAATACAAACATTCCTATACGAAGATTACCAATTATGCAGACGGAAAATCACTCGTGGATAATGTTCACGGTATGATGCAAAATAAACTGAATGTGATCGTGTACAATTTCGTTGACATGCTTTCTCATGCGCGCACAGAGATGGAAATGATCCGCGAACTTGCAGATGATGAAGCTGCTTACCGTTCACTGACTTTGTCATGGTTTGAACATTCACCGTTGCTGGAAGTACTGAAGAAAATTTCAGAGCAAAAAGTGAAACTGATCATCACCACCGATCATGGAACCATTCGTGTGAAAGAGCCGTCAAAAATTATCGGTGATAAAACCGTCAATACTAACCTTCGTTACAAGCAAGGAAGAAATCTGAATTATGAACGAAAGGAGGTGTTCGAAGTGAAGAACCCAGCAGATGCCATGCTTCCTCGGCAACATTTATCTCAGACATTTGTCTTTGCAAAACAGGATAAATTTTTCGCCTACCCGAACAACTACAATTACTACGTGACTTATTACAAAAACACGTTGCAGCATGGAGGGATTTCACTGGAGGAAATGATAATTCCGTTTGCGATACTTTCTTCGAAGTAGTTCATTCGTTTACCAGTTCATTAGTTTATTAGTATCGTTTATTTGATGATCCGCCAATACTAATGAACAAGTGAACTAATGAACTAGTAAACTAATGAACCAGTTCCCCGTTCAGCCTCATCAATTCCGTTTCTGCGACTTTTGCATCGTAGCGCGCTGAGATGGTTCTGTTGTCAGCATCATCCAGACTTTTCTGCGCTTCTTTCAATTCAAGTTGTGATGAATTACCAAGACGGAAACGCTCAAAAGCGACAGTAACATTTTCTTTTGCAAGCAGAAGATTTTCTTCTTCCAGCTTTAATACTTCGAGTGCGTCTTCAAAGTTTTTAAATGACTGCAAAAGTTCTGCTTCGATCTGACTTTTAATATCGTTCAGGTGAAGAGAATAATTCTGGTA
>JAYTXY010000045.1:0-13796 GCA_043742705.1 Bacteroidota bacterium | reverse complement strand
GAGTCAAGCTCCGGACAGATTTTTTTTAACTCGCAATAAACATTTACACATTTGTTCAACTCATTCCAATAATACGCAGTGTCCTTAATTCCCGTGTTGATGAAGAAGTGAAGCATTTTCAACTGGAACTTCGAACTTTTCTTAATGTGCTTCAGGTAATAATCCTTAATCTCATCATAACGGATACCAAGGCGCGAAGTATAAAACTCAAAATGCGGTTCTTCCTCAGCAGCAATGCGAATACCGACTTTCACTTTCTTCTTTCCCTTTATCTTCTTATCGAATAGGGGAAGTTCATTCATGTTATCAAGCACCGGAATCACATTCGTAAAACCATTGTTGATTAGCTCACTGATGTATTGAATGTACTGAGGACGTTTGTATCCGTTGCAAATGATAAAAACATCCTTGTCAATCTTTTTGTCTTTGTATAGAGCATGAATCAACGGAATGTCAAAAGCCGAAGAAGTTTCCAGGTGAACATCGTTTTTAAGCACCTCATCAAGCACAAAAGAGAAATGGGAGCTTTTTGTGCAATAACAATAGGTGTAACTGCCTTTGTAGTCAGCCTTTGCAATGGCAACATTGAAAATCCGTTTAGCTTTCTTAATTTGCGATCCTATTTTGGGAAGGTATGATATCTTCAAAGGCGTTCCATATTGCTTAATGATCTCCATCAGGTCGATTCCGTTGAACTGAAGTTGGTTGTCTATGACTTCAAAACCTTCCTGTGGAAAGTAAAACGTCTGTTCGATCAGGTCGCGATAAGTGTTCTTCATTACGAATTAAGAATTAAGGATTAGCATAGGACGTCAAAAATAGAAAAAAGTAAATGAGTCGGATAGAAAATTTTTCGACTAAGTAAGTGAGTCGGATTTTCAAGTTGAAGCAGGAAATCAGAGATTGAAAGCTGAATAGGAGCATTAGTATATTCGTATTTATTCGTAATTCGTAGCTATGAAGAAAGTAAAGATTATAGAAGTGAAATCGGAGATTGGCGCAGGTACGCGCGGAGCCAGCATGGGTGTGGATGCAATTAAGATTGCAGCGCTTGATTACGGCAGCAACCTGTTCCATAAGATCGACAGTATGGAAGTGCAGACAGAAAACAAACTTCTTTTCGAGTCAACCGGAAGTCCTTATGCGAAAAGGATCAAAGGCATGTACACGCTGTATGAGCGCGTGGCAAATGCGGTGAGAACTTCGCTTAAGAACAATGAATTTCCATTGGTACTTGCAGGCGATCACAGCACGGCAGGAGGAACCATTGCAGGAATCAGGATGGCATATCCACGTCAGCGGCTTGGTGTAATCTGGGTGGATGCTCATGCCGACATGCATTCTCCATGGACTACACCTTCAGGCAACATGCATGGAATGCCGCTTGCCGCATCATTGAACGAAGACAACGTAACGAACCGGATGAACAAGCCGGATAAGGAAACTGTCGACTGGTGGACGAAATTGAAAAAGATAGGGAACATTGTTCCGAAGATTGATTACAGCGATGTCGTATTCATCGGACTTCGTGATGTGGAACCGGAAGAATCGTACTTGCTCAAGAAGCACAAAGTAAAAGTCTTCAGCACGAATGAAGTCAAGAGAAACGGAGTGGAGAAGATTGCAAGGGATGCTCTGGCTCACTTGAATCGTTGTCAGTTGCTCTATATTTCATTCGATGTAGATTCAATGGATTCATCCATCAGCAAAGGAACGGGAACTCCGGTACGGAATGGAATTACAGAGAAGGAAGCGGGAAGCTTACTGGTTCGTCTCATTCAAAATGAAAAAGTGTGTTGCTTTGAAATCGCTGAAGTAAATCCAACGTTGGATAAAGAAAACCTGATGGCGGAGAATACGTTTGAGATTCTTCAACGCGTAGTCAGCCAGCTTACTTATTGAAGAGTGAATAATGAATATTGAATAATTTTGTATGACGATTTTTTTTGAGAAGGTAGTTAAAGAGAAAATTTCAGAGGCGCTAAAAAGTCTTTATCAGCTTGATGTTCGGGCTGATGAAATTACGTTGCAGGAAACAAAAAGGGAATTTGAAGGCGATGTTACACTCGTTGTTTTTCCTTTCACGAAAGCATCAAAAAAATCTCCCGAGGAAACGGGAAATGAAATTGGAGGTCTTGTCAAAAGCAACACAGATCTGATATCTTCCTTTAACGTGGTGAAAGGTTTCCTGAACCTTATGATTGCTGAAGATTTCTGGAAAAAATTTTTTGTCAGCGCTTCATCAGACTCGTCTTCATTCATCAATCAAAAATCAAAAATCAAAAATCGAAAATTACTAATGGTCGAGTATTCTTCACCGAATACAAACAAACCACTGCATCTCGGTCATGTGAGGAATAACCTGCTTGGTTTTTCAGTTTCACAGTTACTGAAAGAAGCAGGCAACTCCGTAGTTAAAACTAATTTAGTAAACGATCGCGGTATTCATATTTGTAAGAGCATGCTTGCCTGGAAAAAATTCGGAAATGGAGAAACACCTGAATCCTCAAAGATGAAAGGCGATCATCTTGTGGGAAAATATTATGTGTTGTATGACAGGAAATATAAGGAAGAAGTGGCTCACCTCGAAGAGAAAGGAATGAGTAAGGACGATGCTGAAAAGAAAGCTCCGCTTCACCTTGAAATACAGGACATGTTGCGCAAATGGGAAACCGGAGATAAAGAAACACTTGACCTCTGGAATACTATGAATGGCTGGGTTTACAGGGGTTTTGATGAAACGTATAAAAAGCTTGGCGTTAACTTCGATAAGATTTATTACGAATCAAAAACGTATTTGCTCGGAAAGAAAATAGTTGAAGAAGGGTTGGAGAAAAAAGTATTCTTTAAAAAGGATGACAATTCTATTTGGGTTGATTTAACTGATGTAGGTCTTGATCAAAAGGTTTTGTTACGGGGTGACGGAACTTCCGTTTATATCACCCAGGATCTCGGAACTGCTCAACTTCGTTTTGATGAATACGATGGTTTGAATCAACTGATTTACGTGGTCGGGAACGAACAGGAATATCATTTCAAAGTACTAAAGGAAATATTTAAAAAACTGGGACGTGTTTGGGCTGATGGATTATTTCACCTTTCTTATGGAATGGTAGATCTGCCTTCCGGTAAAATGAAATCGAGAGAAGGAACTGTGGTAGATGCTGATGATCTCATCAAAGAAATTTCCGAAGAAGCAGAGATGACTACAAAAGCTCTTGGAAAGCTTGATGATTACGATTCCAAAGAAGCCAAACAGTTGTATGATGTAATCGGAATGGGAGCTCTAAAGTATTTCATCCTGAAGGTGGATCCGAAGAAGCGCATGCTTTTCAATCCTGCTGAAAGCATTGATCTGAATGGAAACACCGGACCGTTCATTCAATATACTTACGCGAGGATTCGGTCGGTAATTAAGAAAGGAGAAAGTTTAAAAAAGTTGGCAGTTGGCAGTTGGCAGTTGGCAGCAAAATTTTCAAAAGAGGAAAAGTATCTTGTTAAATTAATCTACCAATATCCCAAGACAATCCAGGAAGCTGCTGAAAATTTCAGTCCTGCTTTAGTGGCGAATTATGTGTACGAGGTCGCTAAATCATACAATCACTTTTATCATGACCATGTAATCGTGGATGAGAATGCTGCTGATGTTTCGATGTTTCGTCTGCAATTGAGTGATCTTACATCTGCAGTCATTAAAAGTTCAATGAAGATTCTTGGTATTGAAGTTCCCGAAAGGATGTAAGGAAGATCTGTGAAAGGTGATTAAGAAAATTGTCATAGCTGTTGTTATAGTCTTTGCAGGGCTTTCATCATTCGCGTATTTCCGTTTTTATGAAAAAGAGCATGTGGGTTTTCAGCAAAGTGTTATTCTCGAAAAATGGAACCATGCAAAACCTGATCTCTCCTCTCTTCACACGGGTGATTTGATTTTCCGTCATGGACGCGGAGCAATCAGCAACATGCTTATGGCATTTTCTCAAAGACAGGCAACTTATTCTCATACGGGAATCATTCATTTGGAAAATAAAAAAGTGCTTGTCTATCATGCAATAGGAGGAGAGGAGAACCTGACAAATAAATTGAGAAAAGATCCGATTGAAGTTTTTTGTAATCCTGATGATGTTCATTCATTTGGAATTTATCGTTTGGATCTTACCGAAAACCAGCTTGCAAAAGTTGATTCCATTGCAGGGAATTATTTTAAAAGCGGATTGGAATTCGATACAAAATTTGATTTCTCCACCAATGAAAAAATGTACTGTTCCGAATTCGTTTACAAAGTGATTACGAAGGTAGCCGACAATGAAAATTATCTATCTTTGTCGACCGTTTCAGGACAAAACTATGTTGCCTGTGACGATCTTTACCTGAATGCTCATAGCAGATTTATATATTCTTATAATTATTAACACCCAAAACAAAACACAGAAATGAAAAAAAGTTTTTTAAGAGTCGGAACAGCGCTGATGGTTGCTTTCCTTATTGCATGTTCAGGCGGAGACAGTCCAAAAGGAGTTGCTCAGAATTTTCTCAAAGCATATTCCAAAATGGATTTTGAAGGAGCGAAACAATATGGTACTGAAGAAACAGCGAAAATGCTGGATATGTTTAGTAGCTTAACCAAGATGATGCCTGATTCAGCAAAAGGTAAAGAAGTGAAGACAGAAATTACTGCTGAGAAAATTGAAGGTGATAAAGCCACGGTTACTTACACCGAAGAAGGAAAGCCGGGAGATCAGACATTGAATCTTGCTAAAGTAGACGGCAAATGGAAAGTGGTGATGAGCAAGGATAACATGAACGGTGGAGCAGGAGCAATGGATTCCGGTGCCACAAACACTGACTCTACTGCAAATGCTGCAATGACTGATACAACTGCAAAACAATAATCTGTTATTTAATAGATTTCTTAAAAGTGTCTCGTTTTTGCGAGGCGCTTTTTTTGTGCTCAACTGAAACAAATAAAAAATCCTCCCTTAAACGAAAGGAGGATTTTGAATTTATGAGCTGTGAAGAATCCTAATTCTCAGATTTTTTCACTTCCTGAATTGCATCCCGCATTTCCTGGCAGGCACGCTTAATATCCTGCAACCCTTTACGAACGCGGGTTCCGGCTGCTGCATTACCTTTTTCAGAAAACTTAAGAACGTCTTCTTCAATCACTGCTACAAGTTGTTTGATTTTTTCGTATTCTTTCATCGTGTTTGGTTTTTGATTTGTTTAACTTAGAAGTTATGGATTGATTTAATTTGCTTTTCCAGTTACAATAGTTCGATTTTGATCACGAATGTAATATGAATTTAGAAATCCGCAATTAAAAAGAGGCAATTTTATCAGATGCATATTCACCGGCTTTTAACCTCACATACGCTTTACTGAATGCATTGATCGTGTATTCCACATCGGCAAGCGTGTGAACGGCTGTCGGTATAAGGCGAAGGATAATGATTCCTTTCGGAACAACAGGGTAGATGACTCCTGAGCAAAAGATATCATAATTCTCACGAAGGTCATAAATCAAGTTGGTTGCCTCTCCGACTGTTCCATTAAGGTAGACGGGCGTCACAGGTGATTGTGTTTTTCCAATGTCAAAGCCCGCAGCTTTCAATCCGTTCTGCAGCGCATGAACAATTTTCCAAAGATTATCTTTCAGCGCAGGTTGTGTTCTGAGTAACTCGAGACGTTTCAAAGCACCAACAACTGTGGCAATGGGATTACTCTTTGCAAAAATCTGGGAACGCATGTTATATCGTAGATACTCCACAACCTGTTCGGTGCTTGCAATAAATCCTCCTACCAACGCCATCGACTTTGCAAATGTTCCGAAATATATATCAATCTCATCCTGCACACCTAATTCTTCTCCGGTGCCGGCTCCGGTTTTTCCCATTGTTCCAAACCCGTGAGCATCATCCACAAAAAGGCGAAACTGGAATTTCTTTTTCAGCTCAACAATTTCTTTCAGCTTTCCCATATCTCCGCTCATTCCGAAAACACCTTCAGAAATCAACAGGATAGATCCGCCTGATTCTTCTACAATTTTAGTAGCACGTTCCAATTGCTTCCCGCAATTTGCAATGTCGTTGTGAGGAAACACAAAACGTTTTCCCATGTGTAAACGTACACCATCAATGATACAAGCATGACTCTCGGAATCGTACACAATCACATCATGACGATCAACCAGGCAATCAATCGCAGATACCATTCCCTGGTAGCCAAAGTTGAGAAGGATTACATCTTCTTTGCTTTCAAAGTCTGCAAGTTCCGATTCCAGCTGCTCATGCAAATTTGAATTGCCCGACATCATGCGGGCGCCCATGGGAGAAGCGAATCCGTATTGCGCTGTAGCTTCTGCATCAACTCTTCGCACGTCAGGATGGTTTGCAAGACCGAGATAATTATTCAGACTCCAGATTAATCTTTCTTTTCCCCGGAACATCATGCGCGTTCCGATTTCACCCTCCAATTTCGGAAACGTAAAATAGCCATGAGAATCCTTTGCATGTTGCCCGATTGGTCCTCGGTCCTTTAATATTTTTTCAAATAAATCCACTGCTCGTAATTAGTTGGTTTCAATCCATTCATCCTCAAAGGATGATTCGCAAAAGTAACTGTTTCGAATTAAAAACAAAGAAAACTAAATTTTTCTACATGATCTGGGAGTAGACACTATTATTTTCACAGTACTTTAAACAACCCTTTGTCAATAAATAATGGAGTTTTGTCAAATCCTGATAAAACTTGTCGGTTGGTTTCACACATTTGTAAATCAACCTTTTGGTGTACAATGAAAAAAATCGGGGGGTATACTTGCTGCTTCTTTCTGATCGGCATCAGTTCGGTGCTTGCGCAATTCAATGCGCATGAAATAGATAACAATGAGTATGATCGGTTAAAAAGTGAAAGTATGCTGCGTGGTAATGAAGCGATCAGTTTCACTCCACCTACAACCGATAATTACAGAGTGATTCCTTCAGCGTCACAGATCGCTTCAGTGGGATGCGAGTATTGGATTACCAGAGATGCTAGCTGGTCGATCGCACAATTTGCCTGCGCAACAGCAACTCCTCCTCAATATAGAAACGATGACTGCTCTACAGGCGAATAGCCTTGCCTTTCAACTTTTGTTTTAACGGAACCACTGTCAACCAGATCTACATTAATAACAATGGAAATATATCCATTGGTGCACCTTACGCAACTTTTACAGGTGCTACTTTTCCAAATAACTCATTTGTGATGATTGCCCCTTTTTGGTCTGACGTAGATACAATAGGAGGGGGAAGCGGTTTGGTTTATTATAAAGTAACTCCGACTTATGTTATCATACAATGGGAACAGGTCGGTTATTACAATAGTCTTTTTGATAAGAAGAATAGTTTTCAATTAATACTTTCAAATAGTACCGACCCCATCATCCGGGAAGGAAAGAATGTTTCATTTTGTTATCAGGATATGCAATGGACAACCGGTGGTGCTTCGGGCGGAGTAGGTGGATTTGGCGGAACGGCTGCAACAGTTGGTATTAACAGGGGAAATGGAGTTGACTATGTTCAGTTTGGAAGATTTGATCATGCCGGAGGTTCCTATGACGGACCTTACGGAGCAAATGATGGAATTGACTTTCTCGATTACACTTATTTTTCTTTGGATGCTTGTCTGAGTAATCCGAATGTTCCGCCTATTGCAAATTCTTCGAGCGGCTGTAATACAGTTCATGTTTGTGTGGGAGATACTTTTTTACTCAGTGCAAACTTTCTTTCCCCGGAACCTTCACAGGTTACTTCTGCGATATTTCTTGGAAGTCCATTCCTGGCTTATAACATTGTGAATAATACAAGTGGTAACGTGGCGAGTATTTCAGTACAAATTACTCCGCATAACGGAGCTGCCGGTTACCATTTTGTGACACTAAGAGGAATTGATAATGGTGTACCTGCTGACACCACAATTGTGAATGTAGTGATCGATGTTAGGGCTGCAGGCACAGCAGCGTTTTCAATACCCCGGTTTGCATGTTCAGGGGATACGCTTAACCTTGTTTACACGGGTACGGGATTACCAACAGCAACCTATAACTGGGATTTAGCTGGCGGTAGCGTTATCTCAGGTTCGGGAAGCGGTCCTTACGCGTTGCAATGGAACAATGGTATCAACGATACACTTCACCTGGTTGTATCTGATAATACCGGCTGCCGCGATTCATCAGGTGCCGTTATTCAGATTAGTCCGCCAATTACAAGTGCGGCAATTCCAACAGACCTTCAATGTAATAACGACAACAGCGGATTGGCAACCGTAAATGTTTCAGGCGGAACACCTCCATATTATTATACCTGGAATACTTCACCTGTTCAGAACACCGATACAGTTTTTAATCTTCCGCCGGGAAATTACAATGTTGTGATTACTGATGTAAATGGTTGTCTTACCTCCGATAATGTTACCATTTCTGAACCGACTCCGTTATCCATCAGCGTATCTTTCCTTGCTGATTCATGTGGAATATCTGATGGAAAAGCACAGGCAACAGCGAGCGGAGGAAGTCCACCATATTCTTATTTATGGAGTGAAGGATCAACTCCAACAAGTGATGTGGATACAAAACTTTCTGCCGGACTTTACACAGTGGTAGCGAATGATGATCATGGCTGTACAATAAATACATTGGGAGTAATTACTTCAGGACATAAAGTTGAAGCGAATTTTGATTTCGACCCGAAGCCTGTTTTACTCTTCTCACAGAAATGCACTTTTGAAGATAAGTCTATAAATGCTGTTCAGTGGTATTGGAACTTTGGTGATGGTGGAGCATCTGATCTCACTAACCCTGTTCATTATTTTGAAAAGAGTGGTTCGATTCCGGTGACACAGGTAGTATATAATGTTTTCGGGTGTACAGATAGGATAACAAAAGATGTTGCTGTTGAAGGGTTTTACACATTTTACCTTCCTTCTTCATTCACTCCAAACGGTGATGGCAAGAATGAAATTTTTCAGCCACACACAACGGGTGTAGTCCCTGACAATTATCGAATGATAATCTTTGACCGTTGGGGAAATGAGATCTTTTCATCCAATGATATTCAGGTCGGTTGGAACGGAAAAAGTGCCCGTGGAAACAGAATGGTTTCTTCGGGTATGTATGTATACCAATTTGAATTTACGGATTATCAAAACGAATCACACAAGTTAGCAGGAGTAGTGTCAATCACGAACTGAAACATTCTCTTTGAATAACTTGCGGCATAAAAAAGCCCCGATACTTAATGGTTATCGGGGCTTTGTTTTGTTGGGCGGAGGGTTAGGGATTCGAACCCCAGGAGGCTATGACACCTCAACAGTTTTCAAGACTGCCGCAATCGACCGCTCTGCCAACCCTCCGCTGCAAAAGTAAATTTTTTTTATTAGTAACACTTTTTGTTTTTAAATTTTCTTTCTCTTATTTTGAAGCAGATAAAAACTTCTTATGCAGCATACAGGTTCGAAAAGCCCTTTTAACATCATCGTCATTGTTGCTTCCCTGGGTTATTTTGTTGACATCTATGATCTCATCTTATTTCAGGTAATAAAAAATCCCAGCCTTGAATCGATGGGTCTGACAGGGCAGGCACTTACAGATGCCGGCTTAAGCCTGATGAACTGGCAAATGATCGGCATGCTGATCGGGGGAATTTTATGGGGAGTTTTGGGAGACAGGAGGGGACGGCTTTCTGTTTTGTTTGGATCCATCATCATGTATTCAATCGCAAATATTCTCAATGCATTCGTAACAGATATTCATACGTATGCATGGCTAAGGCTATTTGCAGGGATCGGGCTGGCTGGTGAATTGGGTGCGGGTATAACATTGGTAAGTGAAACGATGACGAAGGAAAACCGCGGATATGGAACCATGATCGTTGTTTCTTTCGGGGTACTTGGTGCCGTGGCTGCGAATCTGGTTGCAAAGCATGGAGATCTTTTTTCAGGGTTGTTCAATCGATTTACTGATACTCCGTTTTCTCAATGGCAGGTTGCATATATTTTCGGTGGAATTCTTGGCATCCTTTTGTTATTGCTTCGCATCGGAATGTATGAAAGCGGGATGTACAAATCATTGAATGAGGTGAATGTATCAAAGGGAAATTTTCTAAGGCTATTTGCCACGAAACAATCCACCATAAAATATTTGTGTTGCATTGCAATCGGAGTTCCTATCTGGTATATGATTGGTGTCTTAATCGGGCTATCAAAAGAAATCACCACACTGAAAGGAATTGATTCTGTAGTCACCGGGAATGCAGTGATGTATTTTTACCTCGGCACCTCGTTCGGTGATTTCCTGAGTGGTTACCTGAGCCAGGTTTTTAAAAACAGGAAGAGAATTGTGAAGATGTATTTAATCGTTACTGTGATTGCTGTGCCTGTCTATCTTTTCAGCACCGGTATTTCATCGGTGACGTTTTATTTAATCTGTGCTTTCCTTGGACTGGCATCAGGATATTGGGCAGTATTTGTAACAATTGCTTCTGAACAATTCGGAACGAACATCCGATCTACTGTTACCACCACAGTTCCAAATTTTGTAAGGGGGTCATTGGTTATGCTCACCTTGCTTTTGAATTTGTTGCGGAAGGATTTTGGAGTTGATTTGATCACAGCCTGCCTGGTCGTAGGAAGTATTTCCGTAGCCATTGCTTTTCTTGCATTGAGCAGGATGGATGAAACTTATGGAAAGAATCTCGACTACATAGAATCTATTTGAAATGAAAAAAACAGTAGTCATTGGAGCTTCTTTAAACCCGCAACGGTATTCTCATCTAGCAGTTAGGAGTTTGAAGCAGCATGGTCATGAGGTAATTGCAGTTGGGTTGAGAGAAGGGGAGATTGAAGGAGTGAAAGTTCATACAGATCATCCTGTGCCAAAGGATGTGGATACTGTTACCATTTACGTGAATGAAAAAAATCAGCCTGCCTTAAGTGACTATATTTTATCCCTGAAACCGAAACGGGTAATTTTTAATCCCGGAGCCGAGAGCGCAAGGTTGGAAAAACTATTTTCAGAAAATGGAATTGAGACGGATGAAGTCTGTACACTTACCTTGCTTGCGACCGGACAATATTGA
Organism: Bacteroidota bacterium; assembly: GCA_043742705.1. Taxonomy (GTDB): domain Bacteria; phylum Bacteroidota; class Bacteroidia; order AKYH767-A; family 2013-40CM-41-45; genus JAPLDA01. The sequence continues at coordinate 2,685 of JAYTXY010000045.1, read as the reverse complement.
ATCAGATATTTCTTGAATTTTTTCAGATCAGTTATATCCAAAAAAAAAATCCGCCTCGAAGGGCGGATTTTTACTTGATGATAAAATATTTTTACGCTGCAATAGAAACATTAACAGCATTTAAACCTCTTTTACCTTCTTCAACTTCGAAAGTTACTTCATCGCCATCGCGAATTTCTTCTTTCAAACCTGTTGCATGGACAAAAATATCTTTGCCCGTCTCATTGTCACAAATAAATCCAAATCCTTTGGAATAATTGTAGAATTTTACTTTGCCTTTTTTCATTATAATTTATTTAAGTATTTAATTAACGGGGGCGAAGATAGAACTAAATACCGGATAAAAAAAGATTTTTTTTATCCATCCGATTTCATCTAATTGCTTCATTTACAAGGTGTCATAGTTTAGTCCAATGGCTCTTTTCGGTGGCGATCAGAACATCCAACGTCAGAAATTGAATTTTGAATCCATCAAAACGGACTTAAACAGTAATCTTCCCTCAATAATTTGAAGACAAAACTATAAGATCACGCTCCAAAAGGAAACTAGTTTTGATTTTCGGGAGTAAAACTGACCGAATTAATTCCCTTTTGTACTTTTAACTTTTAGTATGCTAAACAATAAAAAGATAATCGTGGTTTTACCTGCCTACAACGCAGCAGGTACGCTCCGGAAGACTTACAACGAAATTCCTTTCGATATAGTGGATGAAGTGGTGATCGTAGACGATGCCAGTCCCGATAATACGGTTGAAGAAGCTCGCGCGATTGGAATTAAGCACATCATTCAGCATGATCACAACAAAGGATACGGAGGAAATCAGAAATCCTGTTACAACTATGCTTTGCAGTTGGGAGGAGATATCGTCATCATGCTTCATCCCGATTATCAATACACGCCACGCCTGATTACAGCCATGGCAAGCATCATTTCGAATGACTTATATCCAGTTGTAATAGCCTCCCGCATCCTTGGAAAAGGAGCACTGAGAGGAGGAATGCCGTTCTATAAATATGTATTCAATCGTATGCTCACGTTATTTCAAAACGTGATGATGAATCAAAAGTTATCGGAATATCATACAGGTTACCGTGCTTTCAGAAGAGATGTCCTTGAAACCATACCTTTCAATAATAACTCTGATGATTTCGTGTTCGACAATGAATTCCTCGCCCAGGTTTTCTATTTCAACTTCGATGTTGGTGAGGTAACGTGTCCCACGCTTTACGAAGAAGCATCTTCTTCCATCAACTTCAGCCGAAGTGTGACATATGGTTTGGGCGTATTAAGAACTTCCCTGACATACTTTTTCGCAAGGATGGGTTTGTACAAATCACCGCTATTCAAAAAAAAATAACAGAGAATTCTCTGTCTCAATGACAAAGTGAAGCGAATGAATCGATAGCCGGCTGGTAACCCAGGCTTGCAGAGTGTTGCATGTCTTTACATCCCACATCTTTTTTACCGGAATCATATTCACTCAATCCTTTATTGTAATACGCTTCAGCATAGTTTGGTCTTAGTTCGATTGCCTTTTCATAATCACTTACAGCGCCATCGTAATTACTTTTCATCTTCCGGGTATTACCCCTGTTAAAATAAGCTTCTGTGTAGGTTGATTTTAATTCGATAGCTTTGTTAAAATCCAGTACTGCTTCGTCTAATTTATTTTGTATTTTATAAATAACGCCTCGGTTGTTATAAGGGCTTGAATAAGTCGGATCTAATTCAATTGCTTTGTTGAAATCACTAAGGGCTTCTTCGTATTTCTTTTGACCCTTCAAAAGCACTCCGCGATTATTAAGCGCTCTTGGAAACTTTGGCTCCAACTGAATTGCTTTGTTGTAATCACTCATCGCTTCATCAATTCTCTTCTGATTAGCCAGGATAATTCCTCTGTTGTTGTATGCTACACCGATGGTTTGGTATTGATCGATCACATCTGTCCACAAAGTCAGCCCGTTTTTCCAGGTGCTGCATCTTCCATAAGTTTTTGAAGAGAAGAAAACAACAAAAACACCTACTGCAATTAATGCAGGATATTTATAACTCTTCCTGTTCCACAACCCGAAAAATGCTTCTCCGGCGAGATAAAAAATTCCGATGGATGGAATGTAACAGTACCTGTCTGCCATGATGGCTCCCCCAACAGGCAATAATTGCAACACTAGAAAAACAGTGACGGCAAAAAATCCTATTCCAAACAATATTTTTTTCGATGACTTTAATGAATAAAATAGTCCGGCAAGAAGCACCAACATCAAAACAGGGTAGAGGTAATATTGGGAAGGCAAATCAGCGCCCGGTCGAATCGGGTAAGGGTAATAGGCAGAGAACTGCATCGGCAAAACCAAATTAAAAAGGTAAGTGAAAAAGCCATAGCAGGCAAAAATGATTCGCTGCGGAAAAGGAAAAACAGCAATGTCAGTTGCTCCCGATGATTTCTGCGCGAACACAGCCACCACTCCAAAGATGATTGCAAGCGCAAAGTAAGGTGCCTTATTGATAAAAGTCTTTGTAGTTATTTTTCCTCCTTTGAAATAATCCGTCAACAATAATGCAACAGGAAGTGAGGCAGCCATTGCTTTTGAAAGGAGTGACAAAAGAAAAAGTAACACTGAATAAACGATAAATTTTTTCTGATTCTCCTTGAGGTATTTCAGGTAGAAAATGTACGATGCAAG
>JAYTXY010000044.1:0-19544 GCA_043742705.1 Bacteroidota bacterium | reverse complement strand
TTATTTTTAACAGATCTTTCAATCCGCCACTGTATGGACGAACATTCTCCTTCAGTCGTGCATCTGAAAATGCTGCCCACGTTCCACCTCCTGTTTTTGCAGCAGTACCGCTAATCGCCAAAGCGAAACCGCTAGGTGATGTTGCGTCATTGATATATAATCCATACTTCTGACTGGAAGTAACAGCAAGTTTTACATTGCTGTATGCAACGGCACCGATTCCCACATTTCCTGATGTGCTGTCCGGTGTCTGGCAGAGGTCGATAAAGTCACCGTTGATTCTGCATCCGCCAAAAACATCCAGTGTATAGCTTGGTGTGTCATTGGCAATTCCAACATTTCCGCTGTTGTCAATTACGATTCTCTTTTGTGCTTGCGTATAAAAGTTGAGGCCAAACATGGTTCCCGTTGCTGTACGCTTTGAAGAAATTCCTTCGCTTAAATTATTTCCGAAAGTGAGGGCACCGGTACCAAGAGTTCCATCGTTTAAGTTTGCTGCGTCAACTTTTAAATAGTTCGTTGCGTTAATACTTCCATTCACATCAAGAGTACTTGCCGGACTTGTTGTGCCGATGCCTACGTTTGTTCCGTTGTCATATAAAGTTGAATTCCCTCCCGTAGATGACGAAGTAAATTTCATTACATAATTAGTAGTTCCGCTGATGCTTGTTGAACCGGAAGGACCGGTTGCTCCTGTAGCCCCTTTCAGGTTGCCCTGCAAAGTCCACACGGATACTCCTGTCTTCTTATAGTAATCTCCGTTGGAGGAGTTCAGGTAAAAATCGTTTACTACTCCGGTTGCATTTGAAGGTGTTCCTGCACCGCTATACCAGATTGCTCCCGCTGTTCCGGTAGATCCTGTTGAACCAATAGGTCCGGTTAAATTTCCCTGCGGTGACCATGTAGATGCTCCTGTCTTTTTATAATAATCACCATTGGAAGTATTCAGATAGAAATCGTTTACAACACCGGTCGCTCCGGATGGTGCTCCTGCTCCTGAATACCATGTTGCTCCATCCGATCCGGTTGCACCGGTAGATCCTGTTGATCCGGTCGTTCCTGTAGAACCTTGTGGTCCCGTAAGATTCCCTTGTATTGTCCAGGAAGTCGCACCCGTTTTCTTTGAATAGTCTCCATTCGAAGTATTGAGATACAAATCACCGATTACTCCGGTTGCTCCCGGAGGTGTTCCTGCACCGGTGAACCACGTTGCTCCGTTTGTTCCTGCAGACCCTACAGGACCTTGAGCTCCTGTTGAACCTGTTGCACCTGTAGGTCCTTGGGCTCCGGTCACACCTGTTGTACCTGTCGCACCTGTTGCTCCTTGAATTCCTTGTGGTCCGGTTAAATTCGCTACGAATGACCAAACAGAGGCTCCTGTTTTTCTGTAACAATTTCCGTTTGCAGTGTTTAGATATAAATCATTCAAGGCTCCTGAAGCACCTGATGGTATTCCTGATCCTGTCAACCAGGTTGTTCCATTGGTTCCTGCTGAACCTGCAGTGCCGGTTGCTCCTGTTGGTCCTGCCGGACCAGGTGCTCCATTCAATGCTACACTCCATGATGTAAAAGTTCCGCTACCTGTTACGTTAGTAACATCAACGACCATGTCTCCGGTGTTTGGGTTATACGAAACAAGATTGCCTGTCATCATGGTGTCTGAATTATAAGCAATGATGATTGTTTGTCCCACTGCATAATTCAATCCTTGTTCAACCGTCAGGTTTTGAATTCCTAAATTAATTGTAAGAGAAGAAGAAGTTGTTGTTGAATAGCGATCCCCATCTATTCCCGGAGGTCCTTGTAGTCCGGTTGTACCCGGAGGGCCTTGCGGTCCGGGATCACCCTGAGGACCGGGATCACCTGTAGCACCTGTTGTTCCTTGCACTCCCTGCGGTCCCGTATTTCCAGTTGCTCCTGTAGCACCTTGTGGTCCCTGCGGTCCCGTATTTCCAGTTGCTCCTGTAGCACCTTGTGGTCCTTGAGACCCTGTTGCTCCCTGCGGACCTGTGTTTCCTGTCGCTCCTTGCGGACCTGTATTTCCGGTTGCACCTTGCGGGCCTGTGTTTCCTGTCGCTCCTTGTGGACCTTGTGGTCCTGTGCTGCCGGTTGCGCCTTGCGGTCCTGTATTTCCTGTTAATCCTTGTGGACCTTGTGGTCCCTGATTTCCACTTGCAGCGTAAAATGCATAAGGAACGCTTAATAATTGTGATGTTCCCATGCTTACATAAGATGCTCCACCGGAAGGATCAAGTTCAACTTCTAACCAGGGAGAAACGGAAGACCAGGTGATAGAAGAAAATGGTCCGCATAAGCCGCAAGGAGTACCACTGCCAATGTTCAGTGTAAATAAACCAAACTGATTCGTTGTTGCACTGTGAGTTTCCTGGTAGAGTGTTGGGCCACCGCTTCCATCGGTAATTGAAAGACGGATGCCAATGTTCTGGTTGCTGAGAATAACTCCGGAAGAATTTCTTGCGACTGCCTGGTAGTTCATTCCCTGTGGTGCCTGTGCATGAAGGCACTGAACGCTGATTACAAAGAGAACTGTAAAAAAAAGATGTATCCTTTTCATGATCTTCAAATTTAGTATAGAATTATTTAATAAGATTTATCCTGCTGGAATAGTAGTCTTCTTTCGTCTTCACCTTCAGAATATATGCGCCGTTTGTCAGTTCTTCAAGTGAGAAATGAAATACTTTGTCGGGCGAATACGAGTGAACGGTTTTTCTGAAAACGATTTTACCGATTGCGTCAAAAACAATTACTTCAAATTCTTCAGCGGATGTCGGAAGTAAAATGGTGGTGTTTCCTGAAGTCGGATTTGGAAAAATACTAAGTGTGTTGTTGTGCGAAATAGTATGTAAACCCACATCAATATCAGAAGTTTGTTGAAAGCCCTGTGTGAGAATTGAATTTCCTCCTGAAAATGTTTTCACCATCGTCATCTCACCAACAGTGGATGATAACATGGCACTTCCATTTTGAAGGAAAGAGCCTGAGGTACTTATCACAACTGGACTCAACGATTGCGCTTCCGCATTACCGATCCACAGGATAAGTCCAAGCACGAGCATTAGAAGGGCTTTCATAGCTATTCAATTTGCAGCAAATTAGAAAAAAAATAAATTATTCAAAACTATTTTATGCGAGAGATTAATGCCGGAGAGCGTAAAAATGAAGTGCTGGCATGGACGAAAACGCTTTGTTCTGTAGCACTTTCATGAAATTAGGGAGGAAGTGAAAAAAATGATAGTTTTACGTAGATTTAATTTCTCACAATTTTAAAACAGTTCATGATGAAAAAAATTACAACAATGCTGAGTATTGTCTTTTTGGTGTCTACTTGCTTATTTGCTCAAAGTCCGATAGCAGAGCCGGTAAAGAAAGTACAAAATGCAAAAAATGAAATGGAGAAAGCTGAGAAGCAACGCACTCAACCAGTTCAGGATGCAAAAATCGAAAAAGAGAAAACGGAACAGCGCGTGAAAGTGCAAGATGCAAAAGTCGAAAAGGACAAAACAGAACAACGCATGCATGCAGAAGAAAAATCAAATGGTCATGCGTTTAGCGGGAAAGGAAAAGGTGGCGATAAAAATCTTGTTGATCCGGAGAAGAAAGAAAAGAAGGATCACAAAAAGCATCCGATGAACAGAGGAAACAATCCGAAAGGGAGACCAATTCATCCCAAGAGCAAATAATAATTTACTAAATACTCATCGGTACGAACCTGAAGTTTCAAAGCAACTGTGAGAGAACAATAAGAGTTTTCTCACAGTTTTTTATTCGAACGCATTAATTCCGGTTACATCCATTCCTGTGATGAGGAGATGAATGTCGTGTGTGCCTTCATACGTAATCACACTTTCTAAATTCATCATGTGACGCATGATCGGGTATTCACCAGTAATTCCCATGCCCCCATGTATCTGCCGAGCTTCACGTGCGATCTGCAACGCCATGTTCACGTTGTTGCGTTTTGCCATGCTGATTTGTGCAGGCGTTGCACGGTTTTCATTTTTCAAAACGCCAAGTCTCCATGTCAGCAATTGCGCCTTCGTGATTTCGGTAATCATCTCCGCTAATTTTTTTTGCGTGAGCTGGAAACCTCCGATTGGTTTTCCGAACTGAATTCTTTCTTTCGAATAACGCAACGCTGAATCGTAACAATCCATCGCTGCTCCGATTGCGCCCCAGCTGATTCCGTATCGGGCGGAGTTCAAACATCCAAGCGGACCTTTCAGTCCTTTTACATTTGGCAATATATTTTCTTTCGGAATTTTTACGTTGTCGAAAACCAATTCACCGGTGGCACTTGCGCGAAGTGACCATTTACCATGGGTTTCCGGAGTGGTAAATCCCTTCATTCCGCGTTCCACAATCATTCCGCGAATCACACCTTGCTCATCCTTTGCCCACACAACGGCAATGTCTGCATGCGGTGAATTGCTGATCCACATCTTCGCACCGTTCAATAAAAAATGATCGCCTTTATCTTTGATGTTGCTCAGCATTCCGGAAGGATTACTTCCATGATCAGGTTCTGTCAACCCAAAGCAGCCAAGCATTTCTCCGTTGGCAAGTTTTGGTAAATATTTTTTTCGTTGTTCTTCACTTCCGTAAGTATAGATTGGATACATGACAAGTGAACTTTGAACAGAAGCAGTAGAGCGTAATCCCGAATCTCCGCGCTCGAGTTCCTGCATAACCAAACCGTAGGCAATCTGATCGAGTCCGCCACCGCCATATTCCTGCGGAATGTATGGGCCGAATGCACCAATGCCCGCTAGTCCTTTGATCCATTGTTTCGGAAACTCAGCTTTCTGACACGCATCTTCCACGATCGGAGATACATCTTTCTTTACCCACTCACGGACACTTGAACGAATCAGTTTATGTTCTTCGGTGAGTAATTCATCCATCAAAAAATAATCGTGTGCCTGGAAGCGATCGTGAGACATTAGTTCGGAGTTTTTAGTTCAGAGTTCTGAGAGATGAAAAATAAAACAGGTTGATTTTTTCAGCGCCAAAAGTATGAAAAACTATGAATGGATTTTAAGTGCCTATAAAATCCCCAGTACTTCGCAGGCTTTCTGAGCAGCAATCTGTTCAGCGCGTTTCTTTGAATAATCTTCTCCACGGGCAATTTCATTTCCGTCAACTACGAGACGAACGCGCAGCAATCGTTTTCCGCCATTGTCAACTTCTTCCAGAAATTCAAACTCAACGCTTTTTCGTTCACGTTGTCCCCAGTTGATCAGTTTGCTTTTGAAATTTTTTTCGATCTGTTCCAATTCTTCCACATCGATGTGATGTTTGATGAAACGGTCGAGAATTAATTTACGTGTCACTTCGTATCCTTTGTCAATGTATACTGCACCAATCAATGCTTCAAAAGCATCTCCGTAAACTGAACGGTTTTTAGCGGCTGGATCAATGGAGCCATTCATGTAATGATCCATCCCGAGTTTCAGTGCCAGTTTGTTCAGGTGTTCGCGGTTTACAATCTTGGAACGCATCTCAGTAAGAAATCCTTCTTCCTTAAAAGGAAACTTTTTGAAAAGCATTTCTGCAACCACTGCTCCGAGAATGGCATCGCCCAAATATTCAAGCCGTTCGTTGCTGAGTTTTAATCCGCTGGGATGTTCTTCTGCACTGCTGCGATGGCTGAACGCAAGTTTATAGACAGACAGATTATTAGGATAAAATCCCGTGAGGTTTTTCAGGGATTGAAAAAGTTTTTTGTCTTTGGAAAAATATAATCTGAAGAAAGAAAGCAAAAGATCCGTTGGTTTACCCGTTGTTAGGAGACACAAATATCACAGAAATCTTTTTGAAACAAAATTTTTGCAAAAATTAATACCTGTTGAAAGGCCGTGTGAATAAGCTTTCCGGAAGTAAATGGAGTTTATTTTTCTACGGACATGCTTGCCCTCAGGTATTCACGGTTAAACCGCGCAATATGTGAAACTGAAATCTCTTTCGGACATTCTGCTTCACATGCCCGTGTGTTTGTGCAGCTTCCAAATCCCGCCTCATCATGCGCTTCCATCATTTTCAAAACACGAATGTTACGTTCAGGTTCTCCCTGTGGAAGCAAAGCGAGTTGAGAAACTTTAGCAGACATGAACAACATTGCAGAGGCATTCTTACAAGCGGCAACACAGGCACCACAGCCGATACAAGCAGCAGCGTCAAATGCTTCATCGGATTTTGCTTTTTCAATCGGAAGCGCATTCGCATCCACAGCATTTCCTGTGTTGACGGAAATGTAACCGCCTGCCTGGATGATTTTATCAAACGCAGTTCGATCGACAGCGAGATCTTTGATCACAGGAAAAGCTTCAGCGCGCCACGGTTCGATGGTGATCGTTTCTCCGTTTTCAAAGTGGCGCATGTGTAACTGGCAGGTCGTAGTTCCTTTTAAAAGTCCGTGCGCACGTCCGTTGATGTACATGCTGCACATGCCGCAAATGCCTTCACGGCAATCGTGGTCGAATGCAACAGGATCTTTATCATCCTTGATAAGTCGGTCGTTCAGCACATCCATCATTTCAAGAAATGACATGTGTGTACTCACTCCCGGCATATCGTACATTTCAAAGTGACCTTTAGCCGTTGTGTTTTTCTGCCGCCAGATTTTTAATTTCAGGTTGATTGTGTCGCTCATTGGTTTAATTTGATAATTTGATGATGTGCTGATTTGATAATTTCAGCATCAACCCAAATTTTTTAGTCGTTTTGGTTTCTACTCTTTTCAAATGAGCGATTTAAAGATGCAATTTTCATTATCACATTATCAAATCAGCACATCATCAAATTATTTATAACTTCTCTGACTCGGATGCACTACGTCAAATTTCAACTCTTCTTTATTTAATACAGGAGAATTGCTCTCGCCTGCAAATTCCCAGGCTGCGACATAGCTAAAGTTGTCATCGTCACGTTTTGCTTCTCCGTCTTCTGTTTGTGATTCTTCACGGAAATGTCCGCCACAGGATTCTCTGCGGTTCAATGCGTCTTCCACCATCAACGCTCCGAGTTCGATGAAGTCAGCCACACGGCCGGCTTTTTCAAGTTCAGGATTGAATTCATCAGCAGTTCCGGGAATGCGAACATCTTTCCAGAATTCTTCCTTGATCTCTTTGATCATTGTCCGTGCTTTCAACAATCCCGCTTCGTTGCGACCCATGCCGCAATATTCCCACATCACCTTGCCTAATTTTTTATGAAGATCATCAACGCTCTGTTTTCCTTTTACATTCATCATGCGGCTGATGGTATCACGGACATTTTTTTCAGCCTGATCAAATTCTGGAAGTGTAGTGGAAACAACCGGATTCCGGATTTCATCAGCAAGGTATTCACCGATCGTGTAAGGAAGAACAAAGTATCCGTCAGCCAAACCTTGCATTAACGCTGAAGCACCAAGACGGTTTGCACCGTGATCACTGAAATTACATTCACCGATTGCATACAAACCTTGTACACTTGTCATCAGGTTATAATCAACCCACAAACCGCCCATGGTATAATGCACCGCAGGATAAATTCGCATTGGTGTTTTGTACGGATCTTCACCGGTAATTTTATCATACATTTCAAAAAGGTTTCCGTAGCGCTCGCGGATGACATCGAGTCCAAGACGTTTGATGGCTGCTTCGAAATCAAGATACACTGCAAGTCCGGAAGGGCCAACACCTTTTCCTTCATCGCAAGCCATCTTCGCAGCACGCGAAGCCACATCGCGTGGAACAAGATTCCCAAATGCAGGATATCTTCGCTCCAGGTAATAATCTCTTTCTTCTTCAGGAATATCTGAAGGTTTGCGTTGATCTCCTTTTGCTTTTGGCACCCACACACGACCGTCATTGCGTAAACTTTCACTCATCAACGTGAGTTTCGATTGGTATTCACCTGACACGGGAATACACGTTGGATGTATTTGTGTAAAACACGGATTGCCGAAGAAGGCTCCTTTCTTATACGCCTTCCAGATTGCAGTGGTGTTACTTCCCATTGCATTTGTTGAAAGGAAAAAAACATTTCCGTAACCACCGGTTGCAAGAACGATAGCATGTGCAGCATGCCGCTCGATTTCTCCCGTGATTAAATCTCTTGCAATAATTCCGCGTGCTTTTCCGTCAATCGTTACCACTTCGAGCATCTCATGACGGTTGTACATTTTACAATTGCCTTTTGCAATTTGTCTTGATAAAGAAGAGTAAGCGCCAAGCAGCAATTGCTGACCTGTTTGTCCGCGCGCATAAAAAGTTCGCGAAACCTGCACGCCACCGAACGAACGGTTGTCAAGCAGTCCGCCATATTCACGTGCAAACGGAACGCCTTGTGCAACACATTGATCGATGATGGAAGCACTCACTTCAGCAAGTCTATAAACATTCGCCTCGCGTGCACGGTAATCTCCGCCTTTCACGGTGTCATAAAACAAACGGTAGACACTGTCGCCATCGTTCGAATAATTTTTTGCCGCATTGATTCCACCTTGTGCTGCAATTGAATGTGCTCTACGCGGAGAATCCTGGAAACAAAAACATTTTACTGAATAACCTAATTCAGCCATTGAAGCAGCAGCGGAAGCTCCTGCCAGTCCGCTTCCTACTACAATCACTTCCAGCTTTCTTTTGTTTGCGGGATTAACAAGCCGGACGGTTGATTTATACTTCGTCCACTTTTCTGTAAGTGAACCATCAGGAATTTTCGAATTTAGTTTTGTCATTGTAGTTGTTTCCCGTAAAAGCGAAACGGAATTATGGTTGAGTGATACGAATCTATTTTCCTAAAATGTCTGAACTGATGTTGAACAAATTAAAGTAGAACATCACAGGGAATGAAGCGAAACCGATCATAATGATCATCGCGAAAAGAGTTCCGATGAACTTCAGGTTTTTCATATAACGGATGTTGTTTAAACCAAGTGTCTGGAATGAACTCTGGAAGCCGTGGTTAAGATGTGCTCCGAGAATTAACATGGCAACTATGTAAAGAGATGCATACCATGCCGTTGAGAACGCATTCGCAACGCTTACTGCCATCGATTCAGTTGCTGCGCCAAAACGGTGAGCGAAGAAGAATTCTCTCAGGTGAATTACGAGGAAAACAAAAACAATACTTCCCGTCAATCCCATGTTGCGTGAAAACCAGGTACTGTTTTGTGACTGGCGGTTTACTTCATAACGAACAGGGCGCGCTCTGCGGTTTGCCATCGTGAGCATGAATCCATCGAGAGCATGAAGAATTATTCCGGCGAACAGTAAATACTCAACCGTTCGGATGAGCATGTTGCCCGTCATAAATTCAGTGTATTCATTGAATGCTTTTCCCCCGTCTAATTTGTATAACTGCAAATTACCATACAGATGCTCCACTAGAAACGTGCAAAGAAATAGTCCGGTTAAAGCCATCAGTAGTTTGCGACCTACTGAGGTATAAAACATTCTAAGAGTAGTAATCATTTTTCCTTTCTTTATTACGGAGGCGAAGATAGTGTTCAGATTGGAAAATTATATTGAAGTGAGGACAATTTTATTCGATGCCTTACCGTTAGTATTATCTGGAGTTCTTATATTTGTTATATGATTATTCTTTTTAGAAAATGTTTTCTGCCTGCTTTCATTGCCGGGCTTTTCATGTTGAGTTGCAGCCGCACTCCTGTTCCCCCTGCGAATGAGGAAAATTTCAATGCAGAGAACGAGCTGAGAAATTCAATGGTCGGTATGTGGCAATCCGATGCGCTGGTGGTTGGTATTGATACAATTCATAACAGCCAGATGTCCGTGATTCTCGAAGTAACAAAAGATGACTGGACAAAGAAATTAAGGATGCAACCTATGCAAACCATTTTCAACCCCAATAAGACCTACATATCAGCGTATACTTCAACAGACGGAAAGTTGATAAAAATGACAGCCGGAAAATGGGACGTAGGTAAAAACCAATTGAAGATTCACCAGCTTTTTCCCGATGACAAGCAGATGGATTACCGGATTGATTTTACCGCAGGTGTTGCTGAACTACGCTCCAAACTTGATTTTGACGGTGACGGCAGCAATGACGACATGTTTTACTGCCAGATGAAAAAGGTGGTTGGTTAATAGTTCGTAGAAAGCTTTTCAAAATTCTATTCCTACTCCGAAGATCAACTGATCAGGATTTTCATAAGACGCACCTGATGTGATTGATCCGCTGTTTTTAATTCCCTGGTAGCTGACAGTGAGATTTAGTATACTCAACGTAGCATTCAAACCGATTCGGTAGCCCAAACCACCTTTCTTCAGATCGATTTGATTGCCGTTAAAATCCTTCGTTGCGAACAGAAAATTATTGTACACAGGGCCTGCTTCTAATCCCAATACAGGAGGAAAAATTTTCAAACCAACTAAAACAGGAATTACCAATTTCCCGGCATGGAAGTTTACATTTTGCTCGCTTCCGTTTGTCGTGTAGAAAAGAGTTCCTGATTGATACTCAAGTAATAATTTAGGTTTCAGATACAAAGGGCCCATTCCGACTCGAAGAAACAATCCGCCCTCAAATCCCATGATGCCATTTCCTTTAATGACATTCGTAAATTCATTATCGATGTCGCTGATTTTTACGGATGTTGTAGTAACTGCTGCTTCTATTCCGCCCGCAACCTGTCCTTTTGTTGATCTAGCCAATGTTACAAACAACAGGACGACTGAAATTCTAATGAGTGTTTTCATGGCAAGTTGTTTTCAAATCATGGTGCAAAAATGATTCCCATTGAAACCAGCGTGCATTCACACAAATCAGGAAATAACTAAGAAAAAAATTCCCCAAATGCAGAAGAAGGGAACCAAATGTTAAATAAAAAAACCTCCGCAAAATTTTCTGCAGAGGTTTAAAATCCAAATGGTTGTCCTGTCAGTATGTTTGACTGCTAATACAAAAGTATTTTAATCAATGCTTTACAAGTTTTTGTAGGAGAGTAGGGAGTAAAAAGTAACACATGAAAAAAATAAGTATCAATAAGTATTGATAAACTTAGCTTGCAATCAATAATTCATAAGGCAACCCCAAGCCACGATGCAAAGCTCGAATCATTTTTAATGAAAGGCTTCGTTCTCTTTTCAGAACCTGGGTAACTAAACTTTTGCTTCCAAAATATTGAACTACGTCTTTATTACTTAATCCTTTTTCTTCCATAACGTATTTGATAGCTTCAATAGGATCGGGAGCTTCAATCTTGTAATGTTCTCTTTCATACTTTTCAATAAGTATGGAAAGTACTTCCGCTTCATCACCTTCTTTGCTTCCTTTCGGAGCATCAAAAAGTTTCTCAAACTTTTTTAAGGTTTGCTGATAGTCTTTTTCTGTTTTAATTAATTTGATTTCCATTGTAGTTTAAATTTCAGTAGTATCTATTTTATCGTATTCCTTATGAGTGCCTATGAATTTGATAAACGCCCAGTGTCGCTCAAAGTTGAAAGCAACAATTAATCTGTAATCGTTCCCTTTGATATTAAATACCACTCTGTTTTTTCCAATTGCATCAGCAGTACCGTATATTTTTTTAACGTCATTTGTATTTTTCCAATTTGCGCTCTCGGTTATCTTATACCATGTTTGTAATGGCACTTTTGCTTGGTGATGTTTCTTCCAAAAACTAATTAGCGTACTCTTATTGTAAATATTCACTTCAGCATGACGGTTTTGGTGAGACAAATGTATAACAGAAGTTCGCATTTTGCGAACTTTTTTGAAAAAATCTTGCAAAACTTTGCCGATTTTTGCAAATTGGTAATTTTAGTGTACTGGAATTTATTGTTTCCTTGTTTGTGTGCCTTTGAAAAAATACGGGAGCAAAAAAGGTATCACAAACGTGCATAAATCACGGTAGAAAGTAACAAGCGAGAGCCCAATAAAAAAACAAAAGCTCCTGATTCTAGGAGCTTTATATTGCCAATCAATATTTTGAAGTTGTCCTACTAGGGCTCGAACCTAGACTTTCTTGAATCAAAATCAAGCGTGTTGCCAGTTACACCATAGGACAATTTTGGGACGGCAAAAGTAAGAGAAAGTTTCTTTCTTACAAGAATTGAGGGCAAAAATTAAGAGCGATTCCCCGATTCTTCTTATTTTCCTGCGACTACAAAAATATCCCAACAGTTATCCAGATCATTTTTCTGAAGGAAGAAATCTTTCATTGTTATTGAAGCTGTTTCTGAAATTTTTTCCTTCAGCTTGTTGCGCATCAGGCTGGTAATCCAATTGTACGGGACAAAAAGAATTTTTGCCGGAAGAATTTTATGAAGCCCTAAGATGTCGAACTTTAAAATCATCCTCACAAATTTTCCGTTCTCTTCATAATACTTTTGAACCCTTTCGGTGGCGTTTAATCCCATCAACTCAATTTGATTCGTGAAGAGAGAAACTTCCTTATTCATTTCATCGAACGTGTATTCATGAACATGAAAAGGATTCCTCGCCAGCGATTTTTTAATGTTAGGAGTTGAAATAATCACTTTTCCTCCCGGTCTCACTACACGAAGACATTCTTTAATGAACTCTTTCCTTGGATGCACATGCTCGATGAAGTGAAAAGCTGTCACCACATCAAAAGCCTGGTCGGGAAACGGAAGCGGAGGTACTGATCCATGCTTGAAATCAAGGTTCTGAACCGAGTTGTACCGTTGTCTGTTATCTTCAACGGTTGTCTGGTCGTAGTCAATGCCGGTGATCTTTTTCGCTGATTCCGCCATCAGTGCAGTGCCATAAGCAAGTCCGCAACCGACATCCAATACATCCTTTCCGGTGATCAACGGTTTTACAAACTCGTACGCAAACTGGCAACGCTGGTACGTTACGTTGTTTGCTTCATCCTGCAATGCTCTTTCGTGGCTACCCATATAATCGAATTATGAATTATGAATTATGATTCAACCAATCAACCAATCAACCAATCAACCAATCAACCAATCAACCAATCAACCAATCAACCAATCAACCAATCAACCAATCAACCAATCAACCAAATTAAAAAGGGTCACAAAGGTAGAAATGTCAGGGATAAGTTTACTCTACTAGGTCTCTGTTTTTTTTTCGGAAGGAAAAGTTAAGCATCGTTAGAAAAAGAGCATTTTTCCATTTATTTTTTACCTTCGCACGCTATCTTACTTTTAGCATACCTATGAAAAACTATCAGAGAATAAACAACATTGTCGGCTGGATTGTATTTTTCATTGCAGCATTCGTTTACATCTCCACCATCGAGCCAACGGGAAGTTTCTGGGATTGCGGAGAGTTCATCGCTACTGCCAACAAACTGGAAGTGGGTCACCCGCCCGGAGCGCCTTTGTTTCTGATGCTTGGAAGGGTATTCATCCTTTTCGGCGGAGACAATGTGAAAATGTATCCGATCATGGTGAACATTCTTTCAGCACTAATGAGTGCCTTCACTATTTTGTTTCTCTTCTGGACCATCACAGCTCTTGCGAAGAAAATTGTGATCGGAAAAGGACAGGAAACGGATGAAAAAATTCTTTCCATCATGGGTGCAGGATTGGTCGGAGCGCTGGCTTACACGTTCTCGGATTCGTTCTGGTTCTCTGCAGTAGAGGGTGAGGTCTATGCAAGTTCAGCATTCTTTACTGCGATCAATTTCTGGATGATCTTCAAATGGGAAAATGTTGCAGACGAAAAACATTCGATGCGATGGATCATTCTCATCGCTTATCTCATGGGATTGTCAATCGGAGTCCATTTACTCAACCTCCTTACCATTCCTACTATTGCCTTTGTTTATTATTTCAGGCGCTATCCTATAACGACAAAGGGAATTATCTATACTTCCATTTTGTCAATTGCCATTCTTGGATTTGTTCAATATGGAATTATCCAGGGAATCATCAGCCTTGCTTCGAAATTCGAATTACTCTTCGTCAATTCATTTGGTTTACCATTCGGTGCGGGAATCATTTTTTATTCCATTCTGATTATTGGCGGAATTATTTTCGGTTTGAAGTACACGAAACGTAAAAAGCTCTACAACTGGAATACTGCCATTCTTTGTTTTCTTTTTATCCTGATCGGCTATTCTTCCTTCGGACAGGTGATCATCCGTTCACTCGCCAATCCTCCTTTGGATGAGAACAACCCTGAAAATGTTTTCAATATTGAATCGTACCTGAACCGTGAACAATACGGTGATCGCCCGTTGTTTACAGGTCAGTATTACAATGCAAAAGTGATTGACCAGAAAAAGGGTGGAATGAACTATGCAAAAGTTCCATGGGAAAATAAATACGTGGAAGCTGGTGAGAAAATTATTCCTATTTATGATCCGAAAGATTGTACAATTTTTCCAAGGATGTACAGTTCACAGGCAAATCATGTTGCAGAATATAAGAAGTGGGCTGATATTAAAGGTGATCGAACTCCAACCTTTGGAGAGAATCTTAAATTTTTATTTGTCTACCAGTTAGGAGAAATGTACTGGCGCTATTTCTTATGGAATTATGCAGGACGTCAGAACGACATTCAGGGCCCCGGCGGAATTACAAAAGGAAACTGGCTGTGTGGAATTAAGTTCATTGATGAAATGAGATTGGGTCCTCAGGATAAACTTCCTGAGAGTATGAAAAATAACAAGGCGCGCAACCAGATGTATTTCCTTCCTTTCATCCTCGGAATAATCGGAATGGTATTTCATTTCACACGTGATAAAAAGGATGCATGGGTCGTGTTGCTGTTATTTTTCTTCACCGGTATTGCCATCGTTATTTACCTGAATGGTCCGCCACTTCAGCCGCGTGAACGGGATTATGCATATGCAGGATCAACGTATGCATTTGCTA
This sequence comes from Bacteroidota bacterium, assembly GCA_043742705.1. Classification (GTDB taxonomy): domain Bacteria; phylum Bacteroidota; class Bacteroidia; order AKYH767-A; family 2013-40CM-41-45; genus JAPLDA01. The sequence continues at coordinate 4,704 of JAYTXY010000044.1, read as the reverse complement.
TGTGGATCGGGCTTGGCGTGTTGTCCATCATTGAACTCCTCCGGAAAAAACTTCCGGGAGCTACGGCTTCAATTGCTGCTACACTTGCCTGTCTTGTCCTTGTTCCGGGTATCATGGCAAGAGCAGAGTGGGATGATCACGATCGTTCACACCGATATACGTCACGTGATTTTGCAGCCGATTATCTCAACTCATGCGAACGAAACGCCATCATCTTTACCAACGGTGACAACGATACATTCCCTCTTTGGTATGCGCAGGAAGTAGAAAACATCCGGACGGATATTCGTGTCGTGAATCTCAGTCTCCTGAATACGGATTGGTACATCGATCAGCTCCGCAGAAAATATTATGACTCTGATGCGATTCCTCTTTCATGGACTCCCGATAAATACATGCTTGGAAGACGCGACTACATTCCTTTTTATGATCGCAAATTAAAAGATCCGGTTGAGCTGAAAGAACTTGTAGATTTTATGGGAAGTGATGACGCGCAATCGAAGGCAAGAACGAATAATGGTGAGGAGGTAAATTATTTTCCAACAAAGAATATCAAGTACACAATAGATTCGGCAGCAGCTGTAAATAGCGGAACCGTTTCCAAAGAAAATGCAGGAAAAATTGTAAAGACGATGGAATGGTCGCTGAATGGAAATTACCTGATGAAAAATGATCTGATGATTCTTAACATCATCGCCAACAACAACTGGAAACGTCCGATTTATTTTGCCACCACAGTGGGTGCTGAAAATTACCTGAATCTTACTCCATATTTCCAGTTGGAAGGAATTGCATACAGGTTGGTTCCTATCAGAACGGAATCGAAGTCAGATGTTGTTCCCGGTCGTGTTGAGACGAACGTCATGTATAATAACATGATGAAAAAATTTGAGTGGGGAAACATGAATGATGAGCGCGTATATCTTGATGAGAACAACCTTCGGATGACAACTAATTTCCGCATCAATTTTTCGCGACTTGCTGAAGAATTGCTTGCAGAGGGCAAACGCGATTCAGCCATTACCGTTTTGGACAAGTGTATTGAGATAATGCCTGACAAAACGGTTCCGTATAATTATTTTATGGCTCGTATCGCTGAGCTCTATTATCGTGTAGGAGGAGCAATGAATCAGTCGGATTCAACTATTCAGAAAACAGATGTTGAAATGAACAAGCAAAAGGAGCTTGTTGGAAAAGCGAATGCCATTGCAAGTCGATTATCCGACATCTATTCTGACAATCTTAATTATTACTTCTCTCTGAAAGGCACTAAGTATTTCAAACTGGTGGATGCCGACATGAACCAGGCATTGTACATCATGCAGGCGTTGTCGCAAATATTACAACAGACCAATCAGAAAGAACTTGCTGCGCAGGTTGATAAGAAGTTTAAAGACCTTGCAGCAAAAGCGGGATTCTGATTCTCTCAGATGAACGTACCACTCGTTATTCAAAAACTGTTCGGGTCAGTAACATGGCGTATGCCTGTCACTGACCCGACTCTTTTTCTCACATTCGATGACGGCCCTGTTCCCGAAGTAACTCCACAAACTCTCGACATCTTAAAAAAATTTAAGGCGAAGGCTACTTTTTTTTGCATCGGAGAAAATGTGAAAAAGTATCCTGAGATTTTCAGGAGAATACTCGAAGATGGCCATGCTGTTGGAAATCATACCTTTCATCATTTAAATGGATGGAAGACAAAGACAAAAGAATACATTGAAGATGTAGCCGGATGTAATGGTACCATAAAGCAGGAAGTTGAAAAATTCAAAATTCAAAATTCAAAATTCAAAATTTCCAATAGCAAGTCCCTCTTCCGCCCACCATACGGAAAAATAAAACCATCGCAGATCGCGCGCCTTAAAAAAGATTATTCAATTGTAATGTGGGATGTGTTGACACGTGATTACAATCAAAAAATTTCAGGAGAGAAATGTTTTCGAAATGCCGTTGATCATACAAAGTCCGGATCCATCCTGGTTTTTCATGACAGCATCAAAGCAAAAGACAGGATGCTTTTCGCATTGCCAAAAGTGTTGGAACATTTTTCAGCACAACATTTTTCGTTTCGGGCCATTGAGGAAAACTTTCAACTATGAACATGCACCGACTGTGTTGAAGCATCATAGTCGGCATAGTACGTTTTCATAGGTCTCGAAGACGGTCCGTTTAAAATAGAATTGTCAGACAACCCGAATTTACTTCCGCAGTTGTGATCAACACCAATGATATTGCTCGCGTCCACTTCAATACGTGCGTTTGCTGCATTTGGATCATACGGACAACAGCGTTCGTAAGCGGCAAATTCACTCTGACTTTTTCTGAAAAGAATAATTCCTCTCACACCGCCAGTGAGATATACCCAGTTGCCAACGGAATTTAACGAAGGTGTTTGAGTGAGGTAGACATAAAAATCTACATACGTATTAGGTATACTGCTTGATTCTTTTTTGCATTGGTTCAGGAACGGAAAAACTGCAAGGAGTAAAACAAAAACAATAGAACGGTTCGCTTTTCTTTTATGCATGTTAATAAATCCGGTTGTAGTCTTTGTTGCTTCGTCCACTTATTTTTATCTTTGAAGTTGAAAAATATTAACGTGCCATGAACAAAAAAATTATTCTCTCTGTACTTTTTCTTGCAGCAATCGCTGTTACTTCGTGTAAAAATAGTGAAAACAAAACAGACGCTGCAACCGGAGACTCTTTGAATACGGAAACTGCGGCTCCTTCTGATTCTTCAACGCAGAGGTCAATGTATGTATGTCCGATGCATCCGGAAGAAACAAGCGACAAGCCCGCCAAATGTTCTAAATGCGGAATGGATCTTGAATTGAAAAGCTAGGACAAAATAAATGCATGGACTTGTTCGTTAACAGAACAATAGCAATGAAAAATGCCATGAAACGATTCCATCGAGTCTTCTTGTTTTCTGCACTGGCTTTTTTGCCGGTTGTTACATCTGCTCAGGATCTGGATGCACGTTCTCCAAAACAAAATGATCCTATTACTAAACAACAGAAAGCAGCAGAAAAAAAGAAAGGGAAGCGTGTTGCCAAGCAAGAGAAAGCTGATAAGGATGCCTTGAAACAGAGCATGAAATTGCAGACCAAAGAAACCCGCAAGCGGATGAAAAAAAATAAGAGGAAAGCGGATAAGTGGAATAAGGGGAGGTAATCAACGATCTCTCTCCAAGGGTTTTTTCAAAATTTTCTGTACACGTAAAAATATTTTGACTCCCCGATTTTTTTCCAGTTGCTCATCACATCCTGCGTAACCGTACTGCGGCAGATCGAAGTGATTTTCAGGACAGGATCTTTTTCAACAAAAACACAGCAGTTACTTTTCGTCAACTCACCCATGATCACATCAAAATGATCATTGATTTCGCGATCCAAAGCCCAGTCAACTCCCGCAGGAGGAATCGTGTTCGTCAAAAAATTTGCCAGTGGAATACTTGGCAGCGTTTTGAAATTATTTCCACATTGATCTGCGAGAATTTTTATTTCACTGTATTTGACAAAGGTTTCTTTGTCACTTTTTATTCCTGAGAGTTTTGGAAAAACTTTTCCCATATCATACACCAGGTCTTTTCGCTTGCTGTCGTAATACGCATTTCCATTGGCGAAATAAAAGCACAGTAATCCTCCGAAGAGGAAAAAATAATATAGCAACCTGATGTGGCGGAAATACAAAATCTCTTTTGTCACCCAGATGATTCCAAAAACCAGAGGTGTTGCAAAAAGAAGTGGCGTCTGATAACCCCAGCTGATTGAAGCGCACCACGATAAACTCAGCATGAGAAGAAGAACAAATAATCCGTTTTGTTTTCCCTGCTTTAACAACCAATAAAATATTCCTGCAGTTGAAACCAGTAAAAATACCTGGGGATAGAGTCGTTGGAAGTGAATCGGCTCAGTCATTCGTGTCCGGAAAAGAATGGAAACGAAAATCGTAAGCAGGTATGCCATGATGAGCCAACCGTTTTCAATTGTCGTCTTTAAAAAGTATTTCATTCCAAACTTCAACACAAGAAAAAGTGCCGTGCATGCCAGTGGAATTTTTACAATCCGTTTGTTGAAATACGTCCATACTCCTGCGTCAAGTGCGTCAGATATGCGTGTGCTACCTCTTGTCCACGATAAAAACGGTTCCCACAAATGACTCCATATCGCAACGAGGTAAATAAGTATGCCGATGCAAATGAGAGAAAAAATTCCTGTAATAAGGTTTCTGTTCGACTGCGTGAAAAATAAATACGCCAGTCCTGCAAGCGGCATAGGATAAAAAGATTGTTTGGTGAGCGCTGATGCAACAAGAAACAACATTCCTATACCGATTTTGATTTTTGTCGGCTGAACGGACAGGAAATAAATTCCGGTTACTCCCAGCAGGATTCCATCGGTCGTGTACCACGCCATCGCCGGAAAATTGTGAACTGAAAAAATGAATGTGATGCAGGAAAAAAGGTACTTGTTTAATTTAAATTCTTCAAAGTTGAAATGTTTGCTGATGATTTCTGTTGAAATCCAGGCAATGAGTGTAAATGTAACGTAAGCGATAAATCGATTCGCAATGAGTTGGTCTGCTGCCGGAATAAATAGCATTGGAAATGCATGCAGGTAAAGAGAAAGCGGTGGTCTTACAAAGATGAAATCCCTGTATGGAACTTGTCCGATAATAATCCGGTAGGAGAGAGACA
>JAYTXY010000043.1:0-24487 GCA_043742705.1 Bacteroidota bacterium | reverse complement strand
GAAACATTATGCGATTTATGAATATATTCGCTCTCTCCCATTTAACAAAGTTAGAAATTCGCCGCAGAGCGGCGGGGAACTAACCCCGAAGAGATTAGATAAAATGTTCGGGGAAGCACAATTGAAAATTTATTATTCAATCGGAGAAACAATAAAAGAGCAATTTATCCAAGGTCACTCCACTGTCATTAATCGTGACGACCTTCAAGGTGGAATCCATTTTTTTCAATTAATAAACAGAAGAGGGATCGTTTCAAGTGGAAAATTAATAATAGAGTAAATGTGCCTCGTGCAAAAATTGAAGCTCGTCCAATAAAAATGAAAGAAGGAGAAAACAAAATTTGTTTATCCGATCGGAAAAAGCTGACAATAAAAAAAATAAAATGGTAAAACAATTCTGGTTAAACTTACCGGTAAAGAGCATTGAAAAATCAAAAGAGTTTTTCATGAAGATAGGTTTCAAGTTCAACACGCAACATGGCAACGGACCTAATTCTGCCTGCCTGATGATGGGTGATAAAGATGTTGTCGTTATGTTGTTTGACGAACCAACATTCAAACAATGCATCAACAACGAAACGGATCTTTCAAAAAACACAACAGAAGTTTTACTTTCCATTGATGCGCAAAGCAAGGAGGAGGTTGATGAAATGGTGCGAAAGGTAATTGATGCCGGCGGCACAAGTAATCACAAGCCGGGAGAAATGAAAGGATGGATGTATGGTTGCGTTTTCAGTGATCTTGACGGACATCGCTGGAATGTACTTTATATGGATATGAGCAAAATGTCGAAGGGATAACTACTAAGTTTAGGGCTACTTCACGGCCTTTACATATTTCTCCTGCGTGACGACCAAGCCATCTTTGTAATAAATATATCCTTTCAGTGAACCATCTTCGGCATAGTACGACCACTTACCATTCACCTTCCCATTCACATAATCACCTTCATTTTCTTTCACGCCCGTCTCAAAATAAGCGATACTTAATCCATTCATCTCGTCATTTTTAAAAATTGATTCCTGGCGTTTCTTTCCCGAAGGAAAATATTTGTACGAAATGCCGCTCATTATTCCATGTACATAATGCACCTTGTTTTCCAGCTTGCCATTTTTAAAATACGTTTTCACATCTCCGTCAAGCTGATTATTATGGATGGTAAACTCCAAATTCTTGTACCCGCGATAAGTCATGGTTAAACCATCAACCTTCCCATTTCTGAAAAATGTTTCCAATGCAATGGCCTTATCCTTTTCATACTCACAATACCGGCCTGTATAAGGTTTACCATTCTTTTCTGCTGATACATGCAGAAAGAGATCGTACGGAATCGCTTCATCGTATTTACCCTTCGTTAGTTTCACTTCAGAATAGTCCTGGAATTTTACGTTTGAAATTGGAATGGCCTTGGGCTCCTTCTTCAAAAAATCTTTGATCTTAGATTTTGGAATATCAACTGTGTCTTTACCAACAAGAAAAGATTCTGTGACTAACATGGAGTCAATAAAAGCAGAAGGCCTTAAAAAAATTTCAAGTGAAACACCCGGAGCTGCAGAATCCGCTGCCGTCAAACTTTCCCCTTCCGGTTTTTTTTCCTTTCCATTCGGACCGCAAGAACTCCATGCAATTGCACAAACCACGATCATAGCAGAAGAGACTTTTTTCATTATTCCGTACTTCATATTAAAATTTTATCGTTGAGATACTTATTGTGAGAATCCATTTTCTACAAATGTATTTTATTTTTCCACCTGACTGAAATCAGAATGTTGAACAGAATTGAAGTCCTCCTGAAGATCTTATAAACTATTCACTTATACGTCAACTAAGAAAACTAAAAATCAATTTGAAAGTCAATAAAAACTAAGTAATATTGAATGATGAGAAAAGAAATCACGATTCTAATTCTCCTTTTCTGTACCACTATAAAGGCACAAAATCCAAATCCGGCTTTGATCGGCTATTGGCAGAACTGGAGTGATGCCAACTCACCTTACATCCAGCTCGATCAAATTGATTCGCGCTACAACATTATTGACATTGCTTTTGCAGTGCCGCATTCAGGAACAGATTATCAAATGGAGTTTGTGCCCGACCAGGTTTCACAATCAACAGTGCTATCACAAATTCAAACTCTCCAAAGCCATGGTAAGAAAGTAATTATCAGCATTGGCGGTGCAACAGCTCCGATCTCTTTAAGCAGCAACACTGAGCGCGATGTTTTTATCAGTACTATGAATTCCATCATCAACACGTATGGGTTTGATGGAATCGACATTGACTTTGAAGGAAGTTCCATTTCAGTAAGCGGAGGAACAATTTCATCACCGACTGATCAACCGATCATCCGTCTTATTTATGCCATCAAACAAATTATGAGTGATTATTATTCTGCTCATGGAAAACGATTGTTACTGACAATGGCTCCTGAAACTGCTTTTGTACAGGGAGGAATGTCTGCATACGGAGGTATTTGGGGAGCTTACTTACCTGTGATTGAAGCATTGCGTGATTCGATTGAAATACTTCACGTTCAATTGTACAACAGCGGAAGCATGTATGGTATCGATGGAGGCATTTATACTCAAGGCACTGCTGATTTTATAGTCGCGATGACAGAAGCCGTCATTCATGGATTCAATACTTTAGGAGGAACCTTTACAGGTTTGCCCGCAAGTAAGGTTGCAATCGGTTTACCGGCTTGTTCAAACGCAGCCGGCGGTGGATTTACAGTGATCGATACTGTAAAAGCGGCTATTGATTATCTCAGGGGGAACGGTCCCAAGCCCGGTTATTATACATTGACACAAGCCGGCGGATATCCAACTCTTCGGGGAATGATGACGTGGTCGATCAATTGGGATGCTGTTAATTCCTGTGCAACCACCTATCAATACGCTGCTAACTTCGAACGGATTTTTACTCTTCCAACATCAATATCCAACTCAACAGCAACATCATCGTCATTTGAAGTATATCCGAATCCTTCATCACAAATTATTTCTCTTGATATTTCCGGAAGACTGAATAAAGACGAGCGTATTTATATTTACAATTCAGTTGGCGAATTAATTTTCTCCGAGCAAGCTAATCAGGATCATCAACTCATTGACATTTCAAAATGGGCGCGTGGAATTTATTTGATAAAATACAAAAATGAAATAAGAAAATTAATCAGATGACTGTTTTAAACAAATTAGCTTCCGCTCTCAACCGCAGGGACGAAGTTCCCAATCAGAAATTAGCGAAAGAGATCGCGGAGAAGAATGATAAGAAAGCAATCAAAGAACTGGTTGAAAATCTCTCTCACAAAAGCAAAGACATTCATAACGATTGCATAAAAGTGCTGTATGAAATCGGTGCGGTGAAACCTGCCCTGCTGGCAGACTTTACAAAAGAATTTATCATATTACTCGATCACAAAAACAATCGTCTCCAGTGGGGAGGAATGACAGCGCTTGACACGATCACACTTGAAAACCCGAAAGTAATTTACGGATCGCTATCTAAAATTATGGCGGCATCCGACAATGGATCTGTGATTACAAAAGATCATGCAGTAAACATACTTATCAAACTTTGCTCATTAAAACAATATGAAAAGAATGCCTTTTCATTATTGATCGAACAATTACTGAACAGCCCGACCAACCAACTTCCGATGTATGCAGAGAGAGCACTTCCCATCATCAACGACAAAAACAAAACTCTTTTTACCAAGACACTTACCTCTCGGCTTGACGATATTGAGAAAGACACGAAGAGAAAGCGTGTTGAAAAGGTGATAAAGAAAGTAACTTCCTGATGGAATTCATGCTTTGTCAGGATGAAAAAATTGCGACCTTTGTCCTATAAAATCAATTAAACGATAAGCAGATGAGCGATAGCCAAAACCAAAACAACCAGCTAAACATCGAACTGACGGAAGACATAGCCGATGGTATTTATTCCAACCTTGCAATCATCACACATAGCAATTCAGAATTTGTACTTGACTTTGTAAAAGTGATGCCGGGAGTTCCAAAGGCAAAAGTAAAAGCGCGTATTTTACTTACTCCTCAACATGCAAAACGGTTGATGGCTGCCCTCCAGGACAACATTCAGAAATACGAATCTGTTCACGGAACAATCAAACAGACTGAAGGCATTGGCATTCCGATGAACTTCGGCGGACCGGCTGCGCAAGCATGATATCAGTTTCGAGTTCAAAGTTCAAAAGAGATCGCTCAGTTACGGGCGATTTTCCTTTTATCGGAACTGGAATTTTCAACTAGTGAATCAGAACTCTTTAAGAAGAATGCTCGTTTAAAATCTTTGAACTTTGAACTCGGAACATTGAACTAAAAATTTAATAAAGTATGTGCGGAATTATCGGAGTATTTAATTTAAAAGTAAGCGAACAGCAGCTAAGACCTCAAGTGCTTGAGATGTCGAAAAAAATCCGTCATCGCGGTCCTGACTGGTCGGGGATTCATTGCGATACGAAAGTGATTTTTGCGCATGAACGCCTTGCCATTGTTGATCCGCAAAGTGGCGGACAACCATTGTACAGCAAAGACAAGAAACTGGTGCTGGCAGTGAACGGTGAGATTTACAATCACATGGAACTTCGCAAACAAGTTGGTGATTATGAATTTCTCACGCATTCCGATTGCGAAGTCATACTTGCTCTCTATCGGAAAAAAGGAATTGATTTCCTCGAAGACCTGAATGGAATTTTCGCCTTCGCTTTATATGACGAAGAAAACGATTGTTAACTGATCGCGCGTGATCACATTGGCATCATTCCGCTTTATATGGGCTGGGATAAATTTGGAAATTTTTATGTTGCTTCTGAATTGAAAGCACTGGAAGGTGTCTGCAATAAGATCCAGGAGTTTCTGCCGGGACATTATGTATTCAGTAAAGAAGGTACTGAACTGAAACGCTGGTACAAACGTGATTGGCAGGAGTACGATGCTGTAAAGGATAACGTGTCTGATATTGCTCTGTTGCGCAAATCACTGGAAGAGGCTGTGCATCGGCAGTTGATGAGCGATGTTCCTTACGGAGTTTTGCTTTCCGGCGGACTGGATTCATCCATCATTTCTGCAGTGACTAAAAAGTTTGCCGCGAAGAGAGTTGAATCAGGAGATACGCAAATGGCATGGTATCCTCAGCTACATTCCTTTGCTGTCGGATTAGTCGGCTCGCCGGATCTTGCAGCAGCGAAGAAAGTAGCAAACCACATCGGCTCTGTTCATCATGAAATTAATTTCACCATCCAGGAAGGATTGGATGCAATCCGGGATGTGATCTATCACCTGGAAACATACGATGTTACAACGATCCGTGCTTCCACTCCCATGTATTTATTGGGACGCGTGATAAAATCAATGGGAATTAAAATGGTTCTATCAGGAGAAGGAGCCGATGAATTATTCGGAGGGTATCTTTATTTTCACAAAGCACCTGACGCCAAATCATTTCACGAGGAAACTATTCGTAAGTTGAGTAAGCTGCATTTATACGACTGTCTGAGAGCGAACAAATCGCTTGCTGCATGGGGCATTGAAGGTCGGGTTCCTTTTCTCGACAAAGAATTCATGGATGTAGCGATGCGGTTGAATCCAAAAGATAAGATGGCAACAGGTCGCATGGAGAAATGGATTCTGAGAAAAGCGTTTGAAGATTACTTACCGGAAAGTATTGCATGGAGACAGAAAGAACAGTTTTCAGACGGTGTCGGCTACAGTTGGATTGATACGTTGAAATCAGTCGCTGCCCAGGAAGTATCAGACGAAGAATTAGCGAATGCAAAATTCCGTTTCCCGATTCATCCTCCTATGTCGAAAGAAGAATACCGTTACCGTTCTATCTTCAGTGAATTTTTTCCGTCGGATTCAGCAGCAGCTTGTGTTCCTTCTGTTAAGTCAGTTGCATGCAGCACACCCGAAGCACTTTTGTGGGATGCATCGTTTCAGAATACGAACGACCCGTCAGGGCGAGCTGTGAAGAGTGTTCACAATGATGGATATAAATAGACCAGAGTCAAGACGCAAGAATCAAGAGACAAGAAAATAAGTATCTCGATTCTTTGAACTCAGAACTTTGAACTGGTGAACTTACTTCGTTTCAACGGCCTTTAAAAGCTCTTCGCTCATTGGTTCAACTTTCGTTTTGAAGCGATGAATGAGTTTTCCGTTTTCATTCAGTAAAAATTTTTCAAAGTTCCATTTGATATCTCCTGTGAAATCGGGATTTGATTCTGAGATCAGCCATTTAAACAGCGGATGAATATCATCGCCCTTTACTGAAACTTTGCTCATCATCTGAAAAGTAACTCCATAATTTTTTGTGCAGAACGTCTGAATGTCGCTGTTGGTACCTGGTTCCTGGTGTCCGAAATTATTCGCCGGAAATCCGATGATCACTAATTTGTCTTTGTCCTTTTCATACAACTGCTCTAATCCTTCGTACTGCGGTGTATAGCCGCATTCAGAAGCTACGTTTACGATCAGGATTTTCTTGCCTTTGAATTGACTGAAATCAATTGTCTTACCATCAATGGAAGTGGCCTTGAATTCATAGATTGAACCCGAAGTACTGAAAAACATAGTGCAGAGAATAAATAAGAGTTTCATAATTCCTGTGTAAAGTTAAACTATAAAAATGATTTGACTTTCATCATTCACATCATCGTCAATCCTAAAATATTTTTTTACTCCAGCGCACTCTTGTTAAAAATAATAAAGCCAATGTGGAAGAGAAAAGAAAATGGATTTTTCCTGTCGTCATAATAATTTACAAACATACTCACAGGTCCGAGCGGGCTGTGATAAACAGCTCCTGCAGATGCAATAAAGTACCGTTTCAGGAAACGCTCGCTGTAAGCTGCTTTCTGTTCTTCAGTGGAAAGAATTTCCCTGATGGGCTGAAACACATAACCCTCAATTCGAAAATCCAGGTTTGGTCGTACCATGATTACATTACGTGATCCTGCTCCGAGGTAATTGTGCGCGTGAAAATTCGGTAGGAACAATGTTTTCGTTTCCTGCAACGGCACAAACGAAGGAGCTGTCAACACCGTTGACGTATAGTTTGCAAAAAACGGTTCGTTTGAAAGAACGGCTTCCGTGTAAAATCCAAGTTTCAAAATTCCCTTCCGCTTGTAATAATTATCATACACCAGCTTGAACTGAAACCACTGGTGAAAATTTTCTGTCTGCTTCCGATCGACAGACGTGGAGCCCGGAATCGTATATTCATTTCCAACCAGGTAACGAACTTTAAAGCTCAGGAAAGTTCCTGTGTTGGCATATTGTTTACGGTTCAACGTATTTCTTTCATAAAGCATCGAAGCACTGAAAGCGCTGAAAACGGTTTCGTCAGCCGTATCGCGTTGCAAAAAATTCTGTGTCTGGTAGTAATCATCTGCAACGCGAACATATCCGGCACTTGTAATAAATTTCCCTTTGTTCCGAACCGGCAAACCGAAGTTCAAACCGAAATTATAATCAGAGGTGAGAATGTAACTTGGCTTTTGGTCGGTGAAAATAGCATTGCTGCTTTTGTAAAAATCATATTGATTGATTGTCACTTCGCTTTCAAGAAAATAAGGAGTTCGGGAAGGAGCGTCCATCCTGATCTTAAACTGACCTGATGTATATAGCTTTCCGAAATAAAAATTTGTGTTGAAACTGTAGGAACGTTTCGACCAAAAATTATACTGTGCCGCAACAAATGCTTCACTCACGGGGCGTGAAGCAAGATTTCCACCGAACTGCGTGATGAGATCTTTCTCCTGGGTAATACGAAGGTCCATGTCGTAATACCCGGTAGTCTCATTGTACCTTATGATCGGGTATACTGATTTTACATTCTGATCAGCCACTAACTGAAAATACGATGCCTTGAGACGATTGAGAGGAACTGGTGTGTTCCCGGGTTTCAAAATTCGCCTTACGTAATCGGCTTGTTTCGAATTGATGCCTGTGATGTTGATGTTATCAACTACGACAGCCGGAGTTCCTTTTCTAAAGTTCATTCGTTTCATCGCAAGTTCTTTCGGATCAGACCGTTGTTCGACATTATTTTTTATCTCGTTTATTTTACGAATGGTCGAATTATATCCTTCGTTGATAATTGCACGGATATTATTAAAATCAAACAAACCAAACTGATCAGTATTAGGTTCGATCAGTATTCCGTTTCCGCAGATCACCGAAAAATTTGTTGGAGTCGTCATCATCGTCCTGATCTGCGAGATGATGTTGTCCTCTGTAGTAGGTGTATTTTTTCCGGCAGCATTTACCCCGATGATGATGTCGGGCTGAAAATCATTCAGCAAAACATCAGACGGAAAGTTGTTATACATTCCACCGTCATATAAAATTTTTCCTTCAAAGAGAATCGGCTTGAAGTAAAACGGAAATGCTGCGGAAGCTCTTACAGCTTGCGCCAGGTCTCCCTTTCGAAAGATAACCGTTTGCTTATTTTCAATGTCGGCGGCAACACAGCGGAATGGAACAAAAAGAGAATCGAAATTGTATTTTGCTTTTGCAATCACACCTGCCGTGCTTTCCATCAATGCAAAATCAACGGGAACGGAGTTCACAAGATTGGTTGGTAACGTGGTTTGAATAATGGAATCAAGTGAAAACTTTATTGTCATCCAGGAAGCATTGTCTTCTTTTTTCCTGAAGTAGTAAGAGTAATCTTCATCAACGACACCTGTTGCCCAGTTTAAAAAATCTTCCGTATTTACGATGGAATCCATTTGCTCAGGCGAATAGCCCTGTGCATACATCACACCTACAATGGCTCCTGCTGATGTTCCGGCAAGATAATCGATCGGAATATGATTCTCTTCAAGCGCTTTGATAACACCGATGTGAGCAAGACCTCTCGCTCCTCCTCCACTCAGAACAAGACCTACTTTTTGTCCGAATGTAAATTGAAGATTGAAGATTAAAAGCTGAATGAAAAGAATAAAAAAATACTTCAACGATTTCATACCGGGAATGAAGAGTGGTGTTATGGCTAAAGGGTTTTTATTAAGTTGCGAATATAATCACAAGCCTTGATTAATCGGGAACCATACCATGAAAACATTTCACCATCAACGAGCAATACAGTCGCTCTTTGGCATAGGAAATTGAATTCCGCAGTATGCTTTTCTTTGAAAGGAAACGGTTCTGAAGAAAGGAAAATTAACTCTGGATTTGCAGCTGATAATTCCTCTTTGCTGATTTCTGGGTAACGTTCTTTTTCAGCAAATACATTCTTAAATCCGCTCCTTGAAAGCATATCGTTGATAAAAGTATCTCCGCCAGCCGTCATCAAAGGGTTGTTCCAGATAATGTATGCGACTGACAGAGGAGCAATCGGTGAGATATGCGTATTGAGTTGACTAAATTCTGATTCGATCTTCTTAACAAGGTTTAAAGCCTCAGCTTTCTTTGCAACCATGTTACCAACCTGTTCGATCATCTTCAATGCATCTTCCACAGTTTTGATGTCACTCATCCAAACGGAAAATTCATTCATTAATTCTTCCACTTGAGTACGCTCGTTTTCTTCTTTATTTCCGATGATGAGATCAGGTTTTAACGAACGTATTTTTTCAATGTCAATCTTCTTCGTCCCTCCTATCCTCGTTTTTGTTCTGAACCATTCATCAGGATGTATGCAGAACTTCGTGATGCCAACAACTTCTTCTCTTAAACCAAGGTCATAGAGTAATTCCGTTTGCGAAGGAACAAGTGAGACAATTCGTTTTGGAAAGTTGTCTATCCGGACCTCTCTTCCAAGTTGATCAATAACCTGTTGCATGAGGGTAAAGATAGTTTCAAAATCTTTGCTTCCTTTGCGTTTTTGAGAGAAATAGTATCTCTTAAAGAATTATTTTCGCTGATCAATTTGAACCATGCGCATCCTGATTCTCACTTCACGTTTTCCATATCCGCTTGAGAAGGGCGATAAACTTCGCGCATACTATCAAATCAGGGAGTTGAGCAGGAAGCATGAAATTACGCTTGTAGCCGTAAGTGACCAGGAAGTCGAAGCCGAATCCCTCGAGGCTTTGAAACCGTATTGCAAAAGGATCGTGGTACACCAGATCAGTTTTTTGAAAGTGCTGCGTAATTTATTTAAGACTTTCTTCAGTCGCCTGCCATTCCAGGTTGGTTATTTTTATTCAAAAAATTTTTACAAAGGAATAAAAAAAATTATTGAGCTGGAAAAGCCGGATGCAATCTTTTGCCAACTTGTGAGGATGGCGGAATACGTGAAAGATGTAAAAGGTATTCCGAAAACACTGGATTACATGGATGCCTTTAGCACAGGACTGGAAAGGCTTTCACAGCGATCTTCATTTCTGAAAAAGACAGTGGTGAAAATGGAATGGAAAAGAATGTTGATGTATGAAAAAAAATCCTTTGCAAATTTTGATCATCACACAATTATTTCTGAGCAGGATAAAAAATTAATTCCTCATCCCGATCATGACAAGATACAGGTGATTCCGAATGGCGTGGACACTGATTTTTATCATCCTGTAAAACAGGAAAAAAAATACGATCTCATTTTTGCGGGGAACATGGCATATCCTCCAAACGTAGAAAGCGCGCTATTCATTGCAAAGGAAGTGCTGCCACTTCTATTCAACAGAAAACCGGGAATTAAACTAGTGATTGCAGGAGCAACTCCGGCAAAAGAAATTCTTGCATTACAAAGCGAGAACATTGAAGTAACCGGTTGGGTAGATGATATGCGTGATTATTTTTCCCAATCGAAAATTCACCTTGCTCCGATGCTGATCAGCATTGGTTTACAAAATAAAATCCTGCAGGCAATGGCAATGAAAATTCCATGCATTGTTTCTTCTCTTGCCAACAATGCAATTCATGCTCCCGTTAATGAATGTGTTTTAATTGCAGATACTCCGCAGGATTATGTTGACAAAATCATTCAACTTTTAGATGATGAAAATGTAAGCATGAAGCTTTCAGAAAATGCTTTTCGTTTTGTTCACGCTAATTTCAACTGGTCTGCTTCAGTGAATCAACTGGAAAAAGTATTGCAATCGCGCTGACTTCTCTGAAATAAAAAAGGAGGTGAAAAAATTCACCTCCTTTTTAGTTTTGAAATCAAGCCTTTTTTTTATTTAACGAATTTTCGCAAGTGCTCATCAACCGAGTTAACACACTGATTCCATTCCTTCCAGAAATTATCCCATGATCCTGCTCCATACATTGCTTCGTAATCATTTCGCCAGCTGATGTCAGCATCAAATTCAGCGTAGGTATTGAATGAATAAACAATGGAAACATCCTCACCTTTTCCGCTCCACAAATCGTTGAAGAATACACGCAACGAATAAGGATATTTTTTTGCTTCCCACATTGCTTTCCATTTTTTCATGAGTTCAGCAAACTGGTAACGCATACCTTGTTTGATGTCGATGCTCCAGACATCAATCCTGTCAGGACGATAATTAGCGGGAGTGAAAGACAACTCATCCTGCAATTTCCAGAAATAAGATTCTCCGTATTCCTCCACATGAATGTCCACATTTTTGTCCCAGTCATCATCGTGCTCTTTCGTTCCTTGCGGCATTTTATCCATGTCAGCATACATCAGCGGACCCATGGTCCAAACGTACCAGCCATCACTTCCGCTTCCTTCAGTGATTGAAGAAATACGCGCAGCATACGGACCATCTGCATGAAATTTTGCAATGTGTGCCTTCACGGCAGCTTCAAACATTTTTTCATGACCGCGTTTCGGTTTCATTCTATTCGTGTTAAACATCTGGTAGGTCTTCTTCGCTGTTTGTGCAAACAGTGATGAAGAGTACACCAGCAACAAGGCGAGAATCAGTGTAATTTTTTTCATAATGAGTGTATGTTTTTGAGTTTGAAATTTCATCCAAGGTAAAAAATTTTAACAATTCTTCCTTGAAAATATTAGCTGTATACTTTTAAAACATTTTAATATCCTGATCCATTTAATTTTCTGTACTTATTTACATCGCATCCTGCAATTCTGAATTCGCTACCTTCTTTAATTAAGGTTCGACCGAATTGTTTTAAGGTGTCAGGAAATGAATCCATCCAATTGTCTCTGATTACATAAAGCTTCGGTTGAGTAAACACTTCGTCAATCATTTCTGGATTCCTGACAAATTCCTGATCGTTCGGGATTGCTTTGATCTTTCCGGGATCAGTGCATGCGGCAATGTATGAATGCCAGTAGTCGGCTATGACACCTATTTGTCCCAACTGCTTAAGCTCACTGAAGGTTTCATATTGCGGTCGCAGGGATTTCAGCCAAACATACTTTATGTAATGTACCGGGCTCGCGGATCCGATAATTACTGTTGCAAAAATTAAACACTTAAACAGGTTAAGAGTTTTTTGTCTCAGCTGAGCATGTTCAACAAGCAACAAAAAAACTACAGACAATGAAATATAACTTCCGAAAAAATACCTCCTGCTTACTCCGTTGGAAAATACCCAGTGTGAAACGATGGCTATCAGGAAAACTATTACACCATCGGAAAGAAAAAAAGAAACCCATTTTCCTCTTTCCCCGGCCAACGTGAACTTCCTTTTAAAGAACAATATTCCGGTATATATCAACAGGAAGAATACCAGGTAAGTGTAAATACCCATGTATGTTTCATTTACCCTAAAGCAAAGTAGATCAAGAAAAGCTTTTTTGATGACCATCAGCGACTCCTTGATTTCGCTGATACCATTGAACGCTAAATAGCCGCCTGTTTTATTCATTACATGCTCTTTGGCATAATGAAAAAATGCAACCCCGCCTGCGAGACCTAATGTTGTATAGAATATAACTTGCTTCAGGAGCACCTTTTTTTTCAAATTATATAAACAGGTTACGCTTAGCAAAATGAAGATCGTAGATACCGATGCATCAGATACCCAAACGCAAAGGATGAATACTAACATCAGGCAAATCAAGATCAGATGATTTTGTATTTGCTTTTTATCAGTTGGCTCAGATTTGAGTTTATTAATCAGGGAAACAGAAATCGCAACAAGACTGTATTGAACTCCGGTAGCATACCATACAATATCTATAAACCGGAGCGGTGGTAAAAACCAAATGATGGCGAAAATTATCCTGCTGAATCTCGTTTTCAATACCCCGCAAAAGCCAATATATCCTGCGATCAGGATGGAATAGTTTGTGAGCGATACAGAAGTAACAGGAGAAAGATGACAGACCCGATAAAAGAACTGGGCAATCAAAGGAATCAGTGAGCCCCAGCGATCCTGCCCCCAGTAATAAAGATCGCGTGGAAGCTTGAAATAATAAGTCATTAAAACATTTACCGCACCATCGGAATTAAAGACAGGACTATAATTGAACGAATAGAGAAAAAAGGAAAGCAGGATGATGCAGGCGAGAGCGAGAAAAAAGAAGAAGTATCTCATTTGCTAAAAATAAAAAATAGTTTCACGCAAAGGCGCTCAGTACGCAAAGAATTAAAAAGTTATTTAAGAAAGCTGCTAATAAAAACGCCCCTTTACTCCGAAGAATAAAGGGGCGAAAAAAATAATTTTTAATTTATCGTGCTGAGAGTTCTTCTTCTTTCTTGGAAGCCATCAGCAAATCGTATTCTTCCTGAGAACCTACAATCAACTTGTCGTATTCACGCAAGCCCGTTCCTGCAGGAATCAGGTGACCAACGATTACATTCTCTTTTAATCCGAGAAGATCATCGATCTTACCATTTACAGCTGCTTCGTTCAGTACCTTGGTAGTTTCCTGGAACGATGCCGCAGAAATCCAACTCTTCGTGTGCAATGATGCCTGAGTAATTCCCTGTAACATCGGTGAAGATGTAGCCGGCATTGCATCACGCGCTTCGATCTGTTTCATGTCCTTACGTTTCAGAACAGAATTTTCTTCACGAAGTTTACGCAGTGAAATGATCTGACCGGCTTTTGCTTCTCCTGAATCTCCCGGCTCAATCACCACCACTTTGTCGATGATCTCATCGTTTTCTTTCATGAAGTCGATGCGATCCACAAATTCTCTTTCGAGGAATGTAGTATCACCCGGATCGTCAATGATCACCTTACGCATCATCTGGCGAACAATCACCTCGAAATGCTTATCGTTGATCTTCACACCCTGCAAACGATATACTTCCTGGATCTCATTCACAAGGTATTCCTGAACCATTCCCGGACCTTTGATAGAAAGGATGTCGGAAGGAGTAATTGCTCCGTCAGACAAAGCATCTCCCGCTTTGATGAAATCGTTATCCTGAACAAGAATGTGTTTAGACAATGGAACCAAATATTTCTTCACTTCACCATCTCTTGACGTAATGATGATTTCACGGTTACCGCGTTTTACGCCACCGTAAGAAATCACTCCGTCAATTTCCGACACTACTGCCGGGTTCGATGGATTACGTGCTTCAAACAACTCCGTAACGCGTGGCAGACCACCCGTGATATCTCCTGATCTTCCTGTTGAACGAGGAATCTTTACGAGAATATCTCCGGCTTGAATTTTCTGTCCTTTTGTTACAATGATGTGTGCACCTACAGGGATGTTATATCCTTTGATAAGTTCTTTCTTATCATCCGTAATTTTGATCAACGGATTCTTCGTCTTATCGCGGGTTTCAATAATTACTTTCTCCTTGTAACCTGTCTGTTCATCTGACTCTTCACGGAATGTAATTCCTTCTTCGATATGTTCGAAATCGATTTTACCCGGATGCTCAGATAAGATCACGGCATTGTAAGGATCCCATGAACAGATCAACTCACCTTTCTCTACGTTCGCACCGTTTTTCGCAAACAAATGTGATCCGTAAGGAATGTTTGAAGTAGTAAGAACCGTTCCTGTTTTTACATCTACGATTCTGAATTCTCCTGAACGGCCGATTACAACATCTGTCGTCTTTTTATCTGATTTGTAAGAAACAGTTTTTACTTCTTCCAGTTCAAGTTTACCTGAGAACTTTGCTTTCAATTCGCTTTCAGTCGCAGCCTTACTTGCTGTACCTCCAACGTGGAAGGTACGAAGTGTAAGCTGTGTTCCAGGCTCACCGATAGACTGAGCAGCAATTACTCCTACTGCTTCACCCTTCTGAACCATTCGTCCTGAAGCAAGATTTCGTCCGTAGCATTTTGCGCAAACACCTTTTGGTGATTCGCATGTCAACACCGAACGAATCTCCACCATTTCAACCGGTGAATCTTCAATCTTTCTTCCGATGTCTTCGGTGATTTCTTCTCCTGATTTCACCATCAATTCACCGGTGATCGGATGAAAGATATTGTGAAGAGATACACGACCGAGAATACGATCGTAGAGACTTTCCACAACTTCTTCCTGGTTCTTCAATGCCGTTTCAGCAAGTCCTCTCAGTGTTCCGCAATCGTTGTCAGTAATGATTACATCCTGAGCAACGTCAACGAGACGTCTTGTTAAGTAACCCGCATCAGCAGTTTTCAGGGCTGTATCGGCAAGACCTTTACGCGCACCGTGAGTAGAGATAAAGTACTCAAGGATGGAAAGACCTTCTTTAAAGTTTGATAAGATCGGGTTCTCGATAATTTCACCACCAGTCGCACCTGACTTTTGTGGTTTCGCCATCAATCCCCGCATTCCACCCAACTGGCGAATCTGTTCTTTCGAACCTCTCGCTCCGGAATCAAGCATCATGTAGATGGAATTGAAACCTTGTTTGTCGGTAGACAATTGTTTCATCAACGTATCTGTGATGCGTGAATTTGTACGCGTCCAGATATCGATGATCTGATTGTATCGCTCATTGTAAGTGATGAATCCCATGTTGTAGTTATTCAACACTTCTTCCACTTCCTGGTTTGCTTTCTCAACCAGTTTTATTTTCTCTTCAGGAATTTTTACATCTTCAAGGTTGAATGACAAACCACCTTTGAACGCCATTCCGAAACCAAGATCTTTCATGTCGTCAAGGAACTTCGCAGTCTTCGCGATACCGCATTTTTTCAATACGTTTCCAATGATGTCACGCAATGATTTCTTCGTAAGCAATTCATTGATGTATCCTACTTCTTCAGGAACAACCTGGTTGAAGAGAATACGACCAACCGTAGTTTCTTCAAGCTTACTTGTCATCACTCCATCAACCAATACGTTGTGAAGTTTCACTTTCACAAAAGCATGCAGTTCTGCACGACCTTCGTTGAATGCAATGATGGTTTCTTCAGGAGAGTAGAATACACTTCCTTCTCCTTTCACCTTCATCTTGCCTTCGCTCTTCTTCCCTTTCGTGATGTAATATAAACCGAGCACCATGTCTTGCGAAGGAACCGCAATTGGAGCACCGTTGGCAGGGTTGAGAATGTTATGTGATGCAAGCATCAACATCTGTGCTTCAAGGATTGCAGCGTTGCCCAATGGAACATGGACAGCCATCTGGTCACCGTCAAAGTCAGCGTTGAAGGCTGTACAAACGAGTGGATGCAACTGAATCGCTTTTCCTTCGATCAGTTTCGGCTGGAAAGCCTGGATACCTAATCTGTGGAGTGTCGGAGCGCGGTTGAGAAGAACAGGATGTCCTTTCAACACGTTTTCCAAAATATCCCAGACAATCGGATCTTTTCTGTCAACAATTTTCTTCGCGCTCTTCACAGTTTTTACAACACCGCGCTCAATCATTTTACGAATGATGAACGGCTTGAAAAGCTCTGCTGCCATATCCTTCGGAAGACCACACTCATGGAGTTTCATTTCAGGTCCAACGACAATGACAGAACGTGCAGAATAATCAACACGTTTTCCAAGTAAGTTCTGACGGAAACGACCTTGCTTTCCTTTCAATGAATCTGAAAGAGATTTCAAAGCACGGTTCGACTCAGTCTTCACAGCATTCACTTTACGTGAATTGTCGAAGAGTGAATCAACAGACTCCTGTAACATACGTTTCTCATTTCTGAGGATTACATCAGGAGCTTTAATTTCAAGAAGACGTTTCAACCGGTTGTTACGGATGATTACGCGTCTGTATAAATCATTTAAGTCAGAAGTCGCAAAACGCCCACCATCCAGCGGAACGAGTGGACGAAGTTCAGGAGGAATAACAGGAACCACTTTTACGATCATCCACTCCGGACGATTTTCAATGTGCTGGTTCGCTGAACGGAATGCTTCAACAACATTCAAACGCTTCAATGCTTCGTTCTTTCTTTGCTGTGAAGTTTCTGTGTTCGCCTGGTTACGCAGACTGAATGAAAGCTCATCCAGTTTCAGACGCGATAACAAATCAAACAATGCTTCCGCACCCATCTTGGCGATGAATTTATTCGGATCAGCATCATCTAAATGTTGGTTGTCTTTTGGAAGAGCCTCCACGATGTTCAGGTATTCTTCTTCCGTTAAGAAATCAAGGTAGTTGATTCCGTCTGCTGATTTGATACCTGCATTAATTACTACATAACGCTCGTAATAAATAATCATGTCGAGCTTCTTAGTAGGAAGTCCGAGCAGATAACCTATTTTATTCGGTAACGAACGGAAGTACCAGATGTGCGCAACAGGAACAGTCAGTTGAATGTGTCCCATTCTCTCTCTTCGTACTTTCTTTTCAGTTACTTCAACTCCACAACGGTCACAAACAATTCCTTTGTAACGGATGCGTTTATATTTTCCGCAATGACACTCCCAATCTTTCACAGGACCGAAGATGCGTTCGCAGAATAATCCGTCACGCTCAGGTTTGTAGGTTCTGTAATTGATGGTCTCAGGCTTTAACACTTCTCCGCTCGATTGCTCGAGGATGTTTTCAGGAGAAGAAAGGCTGATCGTAATCCTTGTGAAATTACTTTTGATTTTTATTTCTTTTCTGGTTCCCATTTTTTTTTTGTGATTAGGTGACGAGGTGACGAAGTGACGAAGTCTTAGTTACTTCGTCACCTCGTCACTTAGTCACAGTTATTAATCAAGCGTGATCTTCAAACACAATCCGCGTAACTCATGGAGCAATACGTTGAATGACTCAGGAATTCCCGGAGCCGGAAGGTTATCACCTTTTACAATTGCTTCGTAAGCTTTCGCACGACCAATCACGTCATCTGATTTCACGGTGAGGATTTCCTGGAGAATGTTTGCAGCACCGAATGCTTCGATTGCCCAAACCTCCATTTCACCGAATCGCTGACCTCCGAACTGTGCCTTACCACCAAGCGGCTGCTGGGTAATGAGAGAGTACGGTCCGATTGAACGAGCATGCATCTTATCGTCCACCATGTGACCGAGTTTCAGCATGTAAATGATTCCAACAGTTGCCGGCTGATCGAAACGTGTTCCTGTTCCGCCATCGTATAAGTATGTACTTCCGAATTTCGGTAAACCTGCTTTCGTAACATACTCATCGATTTGCGCAACGGATGCTCCGTCAAAAATCGGTGTAGCGAATTTCAATCCTAATTTTTCACCTGCCCATGCAAGAATGGTTTCATAAATCTGACCAAGGTTCATACGGGAAGGTACACCAAGCGGGTTGAGAACGATGTCAACAGGAGTTCCGTCTTCGAGGTAAGGCATGTCTTCATCACGAACAATTCTCGCAACGATACCTTTATTTCCGTGACGTCCCGCCATCTTATCACCCACTTTCAACTTACGTTTTTTCGCGATGTACACTTTTGCCATCTGTACAATTCCGGCAGGAAGTTCGTCACCTACAGTCAACGCAAACTTTTTGCGTTTGTAGATTCCGGTTACATCATTGAACTTAATCGTGTAGTTATGCAGCAATTGCTTGATCTGCTCATTTCTGTCTTTGTCAGTCGTCCACTTCGCAGGGTTTACGGTTTCGTAATTGATTTCCGTCAACATTTTCTGCGTGAACTTCGCTCCTTTTGCAATCACTACTTCTTTGAACAAATCAGTTACTCCCTGTGAAGTTTTACCACTCACCAGAACAAACAATTTGTCAATTAATTTTTCTTTCAGTTCAGCAACCATGACATTGTATTCCTTGTCAATTTTTTCGATCTGAACTTTTTCATCCGTCTTCTGTGATTTATCTTTTGCAAGAATGCGTGAGAACAAACGCTTGTCAACCACCACTCCTTTTACAGAAGGCGGAACTTTCAACGAAGCATCTTTCACATCACCAGCTTTATCACCGAAGATGGCGCGAAGTAATTTCTCTTCCGGAGAAGGATCTGTTTCACCTTTCGGTGTGATCTTTCCGATGAGAATATCACCTTCCATAACTTCAGCTCCTAAACGAATGATTCCGTTTTCATCGAGCTCACGTGTTGCTTCCTCACTTACGTTTGGAATATCAGCCGTTAATTCTTCAAGACCGCGTTTTGTATCGCGTACTTCAAGACTATATTCATCCACGTGAATGGATGTGAAGATATCTTCACGAACAACTCGTTCAGAGATTACAATTGCATCCTCGAAGTTGTTACCCTTCCATGGCATGAACGCCACTTTCAGGTTTCTTCCAAGAGCAAGTTCTCCATCCTGCGTTGCATATCCTTCGCAAAGCACCTGGCTTCTTTTTACCTTCTGCCCTTTTTTAACAATCGGTTTCAGGTTGATACAGGTACTCTGATTTGTCTTTTGGAATTTCGTAAGTTGGTAGGTTTTCACATCGTCTTCGAAACTTACAAGACGCTCGGTTTCTTTCCGGTTATAACGAATGGTAATTTCATTCGCATCCACATACTCAACAACGCCATCGCCTTCAGCATTGATCAATACACGTGAATCACGTGCAACAAGAGCCTCAAGACCTGTTCCTACAATCGGAGCTTCTGCTCGTAACAACGGAACTGCCTGGCGCTGCATGTTTGATCCCATCAAGGCACGGTTCGCATCATCATGCTCAAGGAAAGGAATCAATGAAGCCGCAATCGAAGCAATCTGGTTCGGAGCTACGTCCATCAAGTCAATCTTCTCCGGTTCAAGAATCGGGAAGTCACCCTGGAAACGTGCCTTTACTTTTGCTTCTTCAAATTTTCCATGATCTGTAATGACTGCATTCGCCTGTGCAATTACTTTTGAATCTTCTTCCTCAGCAGTCAGGTAAGTAACTTCTTTTTCAATATCTACTTTACCATTGGTAACTGTGCGATAAGGAGTTTCGATGAAACCAAGATTATTAATTTTTGCATATACACACAGTGAAGAAATCAAACCGATGTTCGGTCCTTCCGGTGTTTCGATGGTACAAAGGCGACCGTAGTGCGTGTAGTGAACGTCACGAACCTCGAAGCCTGCACGCTCTCTTGAAAGACCACCTGGTCCGAGTGCCGACAACCTTCTCTTGTGAGTGATTTCTGCAAGCGGATTCGTTTGATCCATGAACTGGGAAAGCTGATTGGTTCCGAAGAATGAATTGATCACGGAAGAAAGTGTCTTCGCATTGATCAGGTCACTCGGCGTGAACACTTCGTTATCACGAACGTTCATACGCTCTCGGATGGTACGCGCCATACGGGCAAGACCAACTCCGAATTGTGAGAACAATTGCTCACCAACGGTACGAACTCTTCGATTACTTAAGTGATCGATATCATCCACCTCTGCTTTTGAGTTGATCAGCTGAATGAGCTGACGGATGATTTCGATGATGTCTGCTTTCGTCAACACTTTTGTGTCTTCCGGAATTTCCAGACCTAATTTTTTATTGATACGGTAACGACCAACGTCACCGAGATCGTATCGTTTATCTGAGAAGAATAATTTGTCGATGATACCGCGCGCTGTTTCGTAATCAGGCGGCTCGGCATTTCTCAACTGGCGATAGATATGTTCTACGGCTTCTTTCTCAGAGTTGGATGTATCTTTCTGAAGTGTGTTGTAAATGATTGCATAATCATTTGTGTTCACGTCTTCTTTATGAAGAATGATGGTTTTCACACCTGCTTCGATGATTGCATCGAGGTGATGATCTTCAAGAACAACTTCACGCTCAAGGACAACTTCGTTACGCTCGATAGAAACCACTTCTCCGGTATCCTCATCAACGAAATCTTCAACCCATGTTTTTAAAACGCGGGCAGCAAGTCTTCTTCCTTCTGCTTTTTTAATTCCTGATTTGCTTACTTTAAACTCATCTGCCAAACCGAAGATTTCAAGAATGTCTTTATCTGTTTGGTAACCGATTGCACGAAGCAAAGTAGTTACCGGGAACTTTTTCTTACGATCAATGTAAGCGTACATCACGTTGTTGATGTCCGTTGCAAATTCGATCCATGATCCTTTGAACGGAATCACACGCGCTGAATACAACTTCGTTCCGTTTGCATGACGGCTTTGTCCGAAGAACACGCCCGGAGAACGATGCAACTGAGATACGACAACTCGTTCAGCACCGTTGATGATGAACGTTCCTTTCGGAGTCATGTATGGAATGGTACCGAGGTACACATCCTGCACGATGGTTTCGAAATCTTCATGCTCAGGATCCGTGCAATACAATTTCAGTTTGGCTTTCAGCGGAACGCTGTAAGTCAGTCCACGCTCGATACATTCTTCGATCGCGTAACGAGGAGGATCGATGAAATAATCAAGGAATTCCAATACGAAGTTGTTCCGCGAATCCGAGATCGGAAAATTTTCACTGAATACTTTGTAGAGTCCTTCCTGGTGACGGTTGTCAGAGGTTGTTTCAAGCTGGAAAAAATCCTGAAACGACTTGAGCTGAATATCAAGAAAGTCAGGATAATCAATCGGGTGCTTGCTTGAAGCGAAGCTTATTCTTTTTGGGTTGAGAGTAGTTGACACGGTGCTTGAGTTTTAAAAAAGTAAATTTTTATTTTTTTGATGATGTTCGCATGACGAAACTATCACCTAATAAAAATGCTTATAGACCAGTCCCGAAGAAGCTTCGGGAAAGGTCTATACATGCTTTTCGACAGAAGCCGATTGCTTACTTAATCTCAACTTCTGCTCCCGCTTCTTCTAACTGTTGTTTGATAGAGTTAGCTTCTTCTTTCGCAATGCCTTCTTTCACAGCTTTTGGTGCGCCATCAACTAAATCTTTTGCTTCTTTCAAGCCAAGACCAGTGATTTCTTTCACCAGTTTCACGATTGCTAATTTAGCTCCGCCCGGTGCTTTCAGGATCACATCGAAAGTTGATTTCTCAGCAGCAGCTTCTCCGCCACCTGCTCCGCCACCTGCCACTACTGCTACTGCAGCTGCTGCCGGCTCGATGCCATACTCATCTTTCAGAATCTTTGCTAATTCGTTTACTTCTTTCACTGTCAGGTTAACTAACTGCTCAGCGAATGTTTTTAAATCTGCCATTGTTATTGAGGTTTTAGAATTGATTGTTTACTTGTTGAATTTTATATTGGGTACTGGAAGCATTCTTTTTTATTGAAGATTGAAGATTTAAAATTGAATATTTCTTGTTCTAATTTTCAATTTTCAATTTATTATTCAGGTCTTTCAGAAAGTGTTTTCACAATTCCTGCAAGTTTACCACCACTGCTCTGCAATGCACCAATCACATTCTTCGCAGGCGATTGTAACAAGCCGATGATTTCTCCGATTAACTCGTTCTTCGATTTGAGTGATGCAAGTGATTCCAACTGGTTGTCACCGATGAACACAGCTGTTTCGATGTAAGCGCCTTTCAATACAGGTCGGTCACCTTTCTTGCGGAATTCTTTAATCAACTTAGCAGGAACATTTCCTGTTTCACTGAACATCAATGCAGTCGTGCCTTTCAGCGCTTCAAAGATCGGCTCATATTCTCCGCCTTTACGTTCCATCGCTTTTTGAATAAGCGTGTTTTTAGCAACCAGCATCTTCACATTTTTGTTGAAACACATGCGTCTGAGTTGATTGATTTTCTCAACAGTCAGGCTGGATGTATCCGTTACATAAATGGTCGGGTATTTATTTAACAGTTCCGTAATATCATTGATGATTACGTCTTTTTCTTCTTTTCTCATGATGAATGTTTTTAATGTTCTCTGATCTGTGTCCGATTAAGACGCCAATGTTTTTGTATCAATCATTAAAGACGGACTCATAGTGCTTGACATGTAAACACTTCTCATGTACGTCCCTTTTGCAGAAGAAGGTTTTAATTTGATGATGGAATTTAAAATTTCATTTGCGTTCTCTTCGATCTTCTTTGCATCGAAAGAAGCTTTGCCAACAGATGTGTGGATGATTCCCTGTTTGTCAACTTTGAAATCGATCTTACCTGCTTTCACTTCCTTCACCGCTTTACCGATGTCGTTGGTCACTGTTCCTGTCTTCGGATTCGGCATCAGGTTACGAGGTCCGAGAACCTTACCCAACTTACCTACTTTACCCATTACTGATGGCATGGTGATCACCACGTCCATGTCAGTCCAACCTTGTTCGATCTTCGTGATGAACTCATCGAGACCAACAAAATCAGCGCCCGCATCTTTTGCTTCCTGCTCTTTGTCAGGTGTGCAAAGCACCATCACACGAACAGTTTTTCCTGTTCCGTGAGGAAGTGTTACAATACCACGCACCATCTGGTTCGCTTTTCTCGGATCAACTCCAAGGCGAATGCTCAGATCTACGGATGCATCAAATTTTGTGGTGGAAATTTCTTTTACAAGCTTGGAAGCTTCAGCAAGTGAATATCCTTTGCTTTTGTCAACTTTAGAGATAGCTTGCTTTCTCTTTTTACTAACTTTTGCCATCGTAATGGTTTTGTGAAGTGATAACGGAGTTGAAATTATCTCGTCCTCCTTCGGTGAATATTACTTTTATAAGAACTTCAATTTATCAATTGCTGACTTCGAATTTTAAATTGCGGATTAATCCGAAATCCACAATCCGAAATTCGAAATTTAAAAAGGTCGATCGCCTTTTACTTCGATGCCCATACTTCTCGCTGTTCCTGCCACCATGCTCATTGCTGATTCGATGGTGAAACAATTAAGATCCGGCATTTTTATTTCAGCAATCTTTTGTACCTGTTCCCAGTTTACAGAACCAACTTTGTTTCTGTTCGACTCTTTTGAGCCGCTTTTTATTTTCGCAGCATCAAGCAACTGAACCGCTGCCGGAGGAGTTTTGATAATGAACTCAAACGACTTGTCAGTATAAACTGTGATGATAACCGGAAGTACTTTTCCTGCCTGGTCCTGTGTTCTTGCATTGAACTGTTTACAGAACTCCATGATGTTAACACCCTTCGCACCCAGAGCCGGTCCGATTGGCGGTGCCGGGTTTGCTGCTCCTCCTTTCACTTGTAGTTTTACAAATGCACCTATTTCTTTTGCCATTTTTTTTAATTTGATGATTTGATAATTTGGTAATTTGGTAATTGATTTTGTGTGGTGGAAGCCCGACTCATCATCAAATTATCAAATCGACTAATTATCAAATTAAATTTATTCTTTTTCTACCTGCATATAACTAAGCTCAAGCGGGGTTTTACGTCCGAAGATTTTAACCATCACTTTCAGCTTTTTCTTCTCTTCATTAATTTCTTCAATCACTCCGGTG
>JAYTXY010000042.1:0-3211 GCA_043742705.1 Bacteroidota bacterium | reverse complement strand
TGCGCGAGGAACCAACGGTCCGCTGCTTTGTCATACATCACAATAGGATCACCGGCATTTGCTGTAGCAGGTGACCATAAATTTCCCAATGTAGCTGTGAGAGTAACTGTTCCGGTAGACTTGTTGTAAACTTTAAATGTAGTGGAGTTGATCATCTGCACGTACTGAGTCAAACCCGCAGCACCTGAAGGATCAAACGGTCGGAATCCACTTGCAGTTTGTCCTGCCCAGTTAGTAATAGGAGCTCTGCCGGGAACATCTCCCATTTCTGTTTGCATCGCTTTCAAATCATTCCCGTATTCGGGACCATCTTTTACTGACTTGCGGAACTTCTGCGGCTTCCTGTGTTCACGATCTTCTGACTCTTCTTCCTTATCCTTTTTAGGCAGCTTTGTTTCATCAACAGGATTTTCAGCAAAAATATCTTTCAACGGTCGCGTGATGTGAAATTCCGTGCAGGTGATGACTCCAACTTTCCTGTTACGTTTCGCCTTTTGCGCGAACAGAAAACCATTCAGTAGCAATAAAAAAACAAGAAGGCAAATTCTCTTCATTCACTAACAGGTATTAAATCTCCAAAACCCTTTCAGGTTTAATTTTTTATCAGAATGTTATTATTGTATACGCAACCTTCTCAAGAAACAAAAAGGTCAGTGAGGGGAATGACCGAACGGTATAAAGATACAAATACGGCTGAAAGGTGGCAAGGACAAAAGTCATACTGCGCCCTAAATACGGTCTACTAACCGGAAAACATCTCCAATGTCTTGTTTCTCTTGGTAAGAGAAGGAAATGAGTTCGAAAAATTAAGTATTAAGACAAAATCGCCCGTGAAATTACGATCTTCTGAACTTCTGAAGTTCCTTCATAAATCTGGGTGATCTTGGCATCGCGCATCAACCGCTCAACATGAAACTCTTTCACGAAACCATATCCACCGTGAACCTGCACGGCTTCTACCGTCACTTCCATCGCGACACGTGAAGCAAAAAGTTTTGCCATGGATGAGGCAAGTGAATAATCCTGTTTGTTGTCCTTCAACCATGCAGCCTTGAGACACAACAAACGCGCTGCATCAATTTCAGTTGCCATGTCGGCCAGTTTAAACTGAATAGCCTGATGCTGAGAAATTGTTTTACCGAATGCTTTTCGTTCTTTCGAATAAGCAAGCGCAAGTTCGTAAGCGCCACCTGCAATGCCAAGTGCCTGCGATGCAATTCCGATACGTCCACCTGTGAGTGTCTTCATCGCAAACTTAAAACCGAAGCCATCTTCACCGATGCGATTTTCCTTTGGAACTTTTACATCGGTAAACATCAGTGAATGAGTATCGCTTCCGCGGATTCCCAATTTATTTTCTTTCGGTCCTACCGTAAAACCAGGCGCTCCCTTTTCAACAATCAATGCATTGATTCCTCTTGAGCCTTTAGCAACATCTGTTTGCGCCATAACAAGATATGTAGATGCTGTTCCTCCATTCGTAATCCAATTCTTTGTTCCGTTCAATATGTAATGATCTCCCTTGTCAACCGCTGTGGTAGCCTGGGAAGTCGCATCAGATCCTGCTTCCGGCTCTGATAAACAAAACGCTCCGATTACATCTCCCTTCGCAAGAGGAACTAAATATTTTTGCTTTTGCTCTTCCGTTCCGAATGCTTCCAGTCCCCAGCAAACGAGAGAATTGTTTACAGACATCACCACTGATGCTGATGCATCCACTTTAGAAATTTCTTCCATGGCAAGAACGTAAGAAATGGTATCCATTCCGCCTCCGCCATATTTCTGGCTCACCATCATTCCGAGAAAGCCAAGTTCTCCCATCATTTTTACTTGCTCGGTGGGGAATTTCTGATGCTCATCACGCTCAATCACTCCGGCTTTCAATTCATTCTGCGCAAAATCACGCGCAGCTTTTTGAATCATCAGATGTTCTTCGCTCAGTTCAAATTTCATGGTGAATATTTTTAATGTTTATTCGGTGCTTCAACTTACGAGTGAGCAAAAATAATTTATTTGATCAAAGGAGAAAGCCCGAATGAAAATATTTCAAAAGAATGTTGGAAAGTATTGATTTAACTGCCTACTTTTAAACAGGAATAGATTATTTTTGTTTGATTAAACAGCCTGAATGTCCAATCCAAATTTAGATCCGACAGATAACCAACTGACAAGTGCCGAAAAGGAGATTGATAAGGTTCTTCGTCCACAAGGATTTGAGGACTTTACCGGTCAGCATAGTGTGGTTGACAACTTAAAAGTGTTTGTTGCTGCTGCTCGTCAGCGTGACGAATCACTTGACCACGTGTTGTTACACGGACCTCCTGGTTTGGGAAAGACTACGCTTGCTTACATCCTGGCGAATGAACTTGGAGTCAGCATTAAAACTACGTCTGGACCAGTACTTGACAAACCGGGTGATCTTGCCGGCCTTCTCACGAACCTTGAACCGAATGATGTCTTGTTCATTGATGAAATTCACCGACTGAGTCCTGTCGTGGAAGAATATCTTTATTCTGCGATGGAAGATTACAAAATCGACATCATGATTGAAACAGGACCGAATGCGCGCACCGTTCAGATAAAAATAAATCCATTTACACTGATTGGCGCAACGACACGTTCAGGTTTATTGACAGCACCGTTACGTGCACGTTTCGGAATTACATCACGACTTGAATACTACGATTCGAAACTACTTCAGAAAATCATTAAACGTTCGTCTGATATTTTGCGCATTCCCATATCGGACGATGCTGCTGTTGAAATTGCACGAAGAAGTCGTGGTACACCACGAATTGCAAATTCATTGTTGCGAAGAGTTCGTGACTTCGCGCAGATCAAAGGCAACGGCACAATCGATCTTGACATTTCACACATTGCTCTTTCTGCATTGCAAGTAGACAAACACGGATTGGATGAAATGGATAACAGAATTTTATCTGCCATCATTGACAAGTTCAAAGGAGGTCCTGTTGGCATGTCCACCATTGCAACAGCAGTAGGAGAAGAAACCGGAACCCTTGAAGAAGTATATGAACCTTTTCTAATCCAGGAAGGTTACCTGATGCGCACTCCGCGCGGACGGGAAGCTACAGAACTTGCTTACAAACATCTTGGAAAAATCAGTCCGTCAAAAGGAACTCTTTTTAATCAGTAGTTGCTTAGAAATTAGTTTGGCAATGCGAAGAAAACCCCCGTCTGTCATGCTGGA
>JAYTXY010000041.1:0-11313 GCA_043742705.1 Bacteroidota bacterium | reverse complement strand
TGTCAGGGACAAACCGGAGTTGTTTATTCTGTTCCATCAATTGCAAATGCAACAGGTTATACATGGACATTACCAACAGGCGGATCAATTACAGCCGGAGCAAATACAAATTCCATCACTGTAGCTTTTTCAACAAGTGCAACTTCAGGTAATGTTACCGTGAAAGGAACAAACACATGCGGTAACGGAACTACATCTTCCAACTTTGTAGTCACGGTGAATCCACTTCCTGTAGCTGCGGGAACAATAACCGGAAGTGCAACAGTATGTCAGGGACAAACCGGAGTTGTTTATTCTGTTCCGGCAATTGCAAATGCAACGGGCTATACATGGACACTTCCAACGGGAGGATCGATCACTGCAGGCGCAAATACAAATTCCATCACTGTAACTTTTTCAACGAGCGCAACTTCAGGGAATGTAGCAGTAACGGGAACGAATGCTTGCGGTAGCGGAACTACTTCGTCAAACTTTGTAGTCACGGTGAATCCACTTCCTGCATCAGCCGGAACAATAACCGGAAGTGCAACAGTTTGCCAGGGACAAGCGGGTGTTGTTTATTCTGTTTCCTCAATTGCAAATGCAACGGGTTATACATGGACACTTCCAACCGGAGGATCAATCACTGCGGGAGCAAATACCAATTCAATCACGGTGAGTTTTTCAAACGTTGCCGTTTCAGGCAATGTGACAGTCAAAGGAACAAATGCATGCGGTAACGGAACAGTATCATTAAACTTTGCTGTTACGGTGAATCCTGTTCCTGTAGCTGCGGGAACAATAACCGGAAGTGCAACAGTTTGCCAGGGACAAGTGGGAGTTGCTTATTCTGTTCCATCCATTGCAAATGCAACAGGATATATATGGCTGTTATCTACCGGAGGTTCTATTACATCCGGAACAAATACAAATTCGATTACGGTAACTTTTTCAGCAGGTGCTGTTTCAGGAAATGTTATTGTAAGAGGAACAAACGCTTGTGGCAACGGAGCAAATTCAAGTTTTGCAATTGGCGTAAATCCGTTGCCCGCAGCTGCAGGAAATATAACGGGAAGTGCAATTGTTTGCCAGGGACAAACAGGAGTTGTTTATTCTGTTCCGGCAATTGCAAATGCAACGGGTTATAACTGGACATTACCTGTCGGAGCAAGTATTACTGCCGGAGCAAATACAAATTCAATCATAGTGAGTTTTTCCGGAGGCGCAACTTCAGGGAATGTGAATGTAGCCGGAACAAACGCTTGTGGAAGCGGAGTTACTTCTTCAAACTTTTCAGTTGCAGTAAATGTATGCTCCATAACATTGGATTTGAAAATATTTCTTGAAGGTTTTTATATCGGAGGAGGCACCATGGTAGCCGTTGCGAATCCGGCATATCCGACTTTGTGTGATACAGTGACTGTCGAACTACATAGCGCTTCAAATCCGTATGGTCTTGTTGAACAAGTGACAAGTACGATCAATACAAGTGGTCATGGGAATTTTGTTTTTCAATCAGCCGCCATCGGAGCTTCTTATTACATTGTGGTGAAACACCGGAATTCATTGGAGACCTGGAGTAAACTTCCGTTCCTGTTTGACTCATCAACATTGAGTTTTGATTTTACAACTCCTTAACCGACTGATAAGGTAGTGAGTTGACCGGATAAATTGATTTATTGTCATAACTTCGTTACTCAGTTACTTCATTACGAAGTCACATAGAAATAATTTATTTATGAAAACCAACCGAAAAATATGCGGAATGCTTTTTTCAATGTGCTTTTTCTTTCTTGCAACGGGAGGAGCTCAGCAATCAACTGTTGCAAAAAAATTAGATTACGCGAAAGACCCGGTTTGGATAAAAATGATGGACGATCCCAATGCAAACTATTACGAAGCACTAAAGGCATACGAGGTTTATTGGAAGCATCATGAAGAGCCAGTGGATGAGGAGGAGCTGATGAGTGAAGGAAAAGAAAAAGTGGACAAGGAAAAGGAAGAAGAATTTACACCGGCAGAAAAGGAAGGACGAAACCGGATGCGTTACCAGTGTAAAAGATTCGAAAACTGGAAGCACGAAGTATTTCCTTTTGTACAACCTGATGGCAAAATTCTTTCGCAGGATGACCGCACAAAAATCTGGAATGAACAGAAACAACAAATGAAAAAGCAAAATCAGAAATGAAGAATATTTGCTTTCGGCTATTTCTTTTCGGCGCGCTGTTTTTCGTCAGCCATTTTACTTTCAGTCAGAGCGCAAACTGGAGTGCGATCAGTCCAAACTATTTTCCTACTAATGCAAGCGGACAGATTCACGGCATCAGTCGCGTGAGTCAACTAAAATTTCATCCGACCAATTCTTTAAAGATGTATGCAGTGAGCGCACGTGGAGGACTCTTTATCACTTCCAACGGAGGAACAACCTGGACGGTAGCACCGGGAACTGATTTCATGCCCTACGCACGCCTCGCTTCGGTTTGCATTGATTTTACAAACGATCAGATACTTTACCTGGGTGCGGGTGATCATAACTATTATTATTCAGGAAGTGGCGTATGGAAGTCAACAGATGGTGGAAATACATTTACGCAAACAACATTAAGCACTCAACTCATTGTCGAGATGATTATGGATCCGAACAACCATAATATTATTGTTGCTGCTACGAACACCGGCATTTATAAAACTACGAATGCCGGAACTTCATGGACGCTGAAATCTTCTTCACGACAGTTTGATGATCTCAAACAAAAAACGCCAACGTCTCGTGTTCTGTATGCAGCAACTGCTGACTCAGCATTTTTCCGTTCAAATGATTTCGGTGATACCTGGTCACAAATTACAACCGGCATCGTGCTTCCTGCAGGAATCACTAATGGAGACGGCTGCAGGATTGCAGTAACTCCGGCCGATACAAGTGTCGTGTATCTTGCGATGGCTGCCAACGCGGGAACAATTTATAAATCCACCAACGGAGGAACTTCTTTCTCGGCGGTAAAGAATACCGCTTCACCATATCTTACTTATTATTCAAATTCATCTGCGTCATCAGGGCAGGGAGATTATAATTTAGGAATAGGCGTTGACAGAACCAACGCCAATATTCTTTACCTGGTTGCACACAACGTGTGGAAGTCAACGGATGGCGGTGTGAACTGGACACAATTAACCAACTGGTATGAGAAGGTGCATACGGATATGCATCAAATCATCACGAGTCCATATAACAATGGTATGCTCTATGACATGAATGACGGTGGTGTGTGGTTAAGCACGGATGCAGGCGTTAGCTGGACTCCAAAGAGTGATGGTATCTATGGTTATGAAATTTATCACGGCAATTGCAGTCCGACACGAAAGGATATGATCAGCATTGGTACACAGGATAACGGAGAACTTTATGCTGCCAACACAGGAACAGGCTGGTTCACTAACAGGGGTGGTGATTGGGGTTCCCAATGTGATTTTGACTATCGAGCTAACAGCTCCATGGTATATTATTATGGTAACAATAAAAGAAGATTGGTGAATGGCAGCGATGCCACATATGGACTTCCCGCTGCTGTTACACTTTTGCAGGGACTTGCTTTTCACCGTTCCAATTCCGCTCTCGCATTTGTTGGCGACACATCGGTTTACCGCACAACAACTTTATCTGCAACCACTCCGACCTGGACGCAACTCATCAACCTGAACAAAAAGATTATGACCATGCATAATTCTTTCGCAGATGCAAACAGGTTGTATGTGATTACGAGTGATGCAACTATGTATATATCCACAAATGCGTTGGCAGCGACTCCGACTTTTTCATCGGTAGCTTTGCCGGCATCATCAAACAATTCAGCCAGCATCACTACCATTGCAAATGCTCCGAATACAATTTATATAACAATCAATAACAAAGTTTATCGTTCCACCACAAATGGTTCTTCATGGACTGACATTACATATAATCTTCCATCGGTAAATCATGTGAGAGTTATTTCCGATGAATATTTTCCTGTCAATGAACTTGTGTTTGTTGCAAGCAACAATGCCGTGTATTACAAAACAGGGAGCATGACAACCTGGAATTTATACACGACTAACCTTCCTTCCCGCACTACGATTGCTGACATTTCGATTTTCAATGATGGAACTTCAAATACTGCGCTTAGAGTTGCAACTTACGGACGTGGAGTGTGGGAAACTTCAATCACGAATCTCCGGTCACTCAATGCACTTTTTACAGCTGACAATGTTACGCCTTGTATCGGAACGTCTGTGAACTATACAGACAATTCTACAGGTACCATCAGTGGATGGAACTGGTCATTTCCAGGTGGAACTCCTTCAACATCCACATTACAAAATCCAACCGTTGTATATAATTCAGTCGGATCGTATGATGTAACACTTACTATAACAGGTTCAGGAAGCAGTACCTTGACAAAAACATTGTACATCACCCCGCTTTCCGGTCCGTCTATTCCAATGACGGAAGGATTTGAAAGCGGATTTCCTCCAAGCGGCTGGACTAATTACGATGCTGGAAGCAACAGCCAGTTGTGGGCTTTGAAAAGCGGTGTCGGTGGATTTGGTACGAGCAGCAACTGTGTATTCTTTAATAACTGGAGTTGGAATGTGTCTGGATTACAGGATGAATTCTATACGAAGATCTATTCGCTAAACGGACTTTCATCAGCGCAGGTTTCGTTTGATGTTGCGTATTGGAAATATACAAACCTGAGTGAAAGTGATACATTAGAAGTACTTGCTTCAGTAGATT
Source organism: Bacteroidota bacterium (assembly GCA_043742705.1). GTDB lineage: Bacteria > Bacteroidota > Bacteroidia > AKYH767-A > 2013-40CM-41-45 > JAPLDA01. The sequence continues at coordinate 6,560 of JAYTXY010000041.1, read as the reverse complement.
GTGGAAATACTTTTTCAAGAATCTATTACAAAGGAAGCTATGAGCTATCAACCGTTCCTGGGTTAAGCACATCTTCTTTCACACCAACTTCTTCGCAATGGAGAAAGGACACGGTGTCATTGAATCCATATATCGGAAAACAGATTATTATTAAATACAGGAACAGGGGATATTTTGGAAATAATATATACATCGATAATATCAACATGGCAGGAACTACCACGGTCACGCTGAATCTCAAAGTTTTTTTGGAAGGATTTTATCTTGGTAGCGGATTGATGAAACCTGTTCTCTATGACAACAGCATGAGCGGAAGTTCAACGGCTACTGATTCAATTACGGTTGAGTTTCATAATTCGGTTTCTCCGTATGCAGCATTATATACTATCAAAGGCTTGCTGCGAAGTAACGGCAATGCACAATTTGTTTTTCCTGCAAGTGCAATCGTAATGGGTTCGTCTTATTACCTCGCGATTCGTCACCGCAATTCACTTGAAACGTGGACTAAAAATCCGGTGCTTATTAATTCACCAACGGTGAGTTTCGATTTTACGACTCCGTAACTTTACCTTTCTGCTGTTTTCGTATTCCGTGCAGTTGGGTATTTCGCCCGACTTATTCTAATAATAAAGACCAATGGAAATTATCAAAACAAAATTACTGACTCTCAGCCAGGAAGAACAGATTGATAAACTGTGGAATGAAGAATATCCTGTAAAACTTTCGAACCGTTTCAAGTTGTTGTTGGATGGAGTTGAAAATTATCATCACTATATCATTGAAGACGCTAAAAAAAATATCATTGGCTGGGCAGTTGATTTTGAAAAAGAAAATGAAATCCGTTTTTCGGTAATTGTTCAGTCAGTATATAAAGGAAAAGGGTTGGGACGCCTTTTGATGGATAGACTGAAAAGTGAAAGCAAGGAATTCTACGGATGGGTTATTGACCACAACCGTGATATGAAAAAAAACGGAGAAGTGTATCAAACACCTCTGCCATTTTATTTAAAGTTGGGTTTTGAAGTATTATCAGAAATCCGAATTGAGTCTGAAATGATTTCAGCGGTTAAAATAAAATGGAAAGCATAGCACGGAAATAGCCGACTTCACATCAAAATACCCGACTACTCTGAACACCTGACGACACAGAATTTGTACTGTGTTGAAGTTTGGTCCAATTGGAAGGTCATTGAGCTTTTTTTAGTATCTTCGAATTTGCCTGAAGTAATTTGTTGTTCATATGATTCGCCCGATTTTGCTCTTCTGTTTTTTAAGCATCGCTTTCTTCTTCTTTGCTGAAAGGACATTCGCTGTAGTTCCTACTCCTGACCATGTGGTTATTGTTGTTCTGGAAAATCATGCATACGATACGATTGTCGGATCCATTGCCGCACCGTATATCAACAGTTTAATTAGTGATCCGTACACTGCATTTTTTACTCAATCGTTTGCTATTACTCATCCGAGTCAACCCAACTACCTGCAGTTATTTTCAGGATCAACACAAGGTGTAACGGATGATAATGTTCCTGCCGTGCTTCCGTTTGTCACCGCAAATCTTGGAGCGGAATTACTGGCTGCCACACGCACATTCATCGGTTATTCGGAAGATCTTCCTTCCGTTGGTTACACAGGAGCTACATCAGGTAATTATGCGCGAAAGCACAATCCGTGGGTGAACTGGCAGGGAACTTCTACGAATGGAATTCCGTCTGCTTCGAATCAACCGTTCACTTCCTTTCCAACAGACTATACTTCACTTCCAACTGTTTCGTATGTAATACCGAACCAGGTAAACGACATGCATAACGGAACCGACACCGCCCGCATCGGAACCTGTGACCGCTGGATGAAGAAGAATCTTGATGGGTATATACAATGGGCGAAGTCTCACAACAGTTTATTCATACTCACGTTTGATGAAGACGATAATTCTTCAAGTCAACACATCGTTACTTTTTTTACCGGACACATGGTTCAGCATGGAAACTATTCCACTTCCATCAACCATTATAATCTGCTACGGGTAGTCGAAGATATGTACGGGTTGTCACATGCAGGAGCTGCCGGATCTGCAGCCACCATTGGCTATTGCTGGAACAGTTGCTACCTGAGTATTCCAACCGTCACGCCTTCCGGAAATGTGAGTATCTGCAGCGGTAGTTCGCAGACGCTGACATCAAGTGCAGGGAATACTTATGTATGGTCGACAGGTGCAACTACGAGATCCATTTCCGTTTCCACTGCCGGAACTTTTTCAGTTACGGTTTCTCAATCCAACGGATGCACCCAGACTTCCTTACCGGTCACTACTACCGTTGCAACGGCTCAGCCAACTACACAATTGTTTACAGAATCGATGGGAAGTGTCGGGTCAACCACCACGTTAATTTCCACACATGAAGCGAACAACGGATTTGACAATGATAATTACACCATGACCGGTTCTGCTGATATACGCACCAATCCTTCTTCCACCGGTTACGGTACAGGACTTCCGACTGCCTCAGGATTGTCGAATGTTTTTATTACAAATACAGTAGGAAAAAATTTCGTGATTTCGGGAATCAACACAGTTGGTTTATCCAATCTTCAATTGTCTTTTGGCATTTTCAAAAGCACGACAACCGGAACAGGATCTGACTTGCTGGTAAAAGTGAGCGATAACGGAGGAGCTTATTCCACGTTATCTTATCCCGCTTTACCAACGGGATCCGGAACGGCAGTGTGGACTTACAGAACCGCTTCAGGAACAATTCCCGCATCAACAAATCTCAGCATTCAGTTCATTCAAAACGGAACTGCTACGCAATACCGCATTGATGATGTCAGGCTTTTGTATTCTGCTGTGCCGGTAATTACAGCAGGAGGTCCGACTACCTTTTGCACAGGCGATTCAGTACAACTTACTTCCAGTGCAGGGAGTTCATACTTGTGGAGCTCAGGTGCCACCACATCGAGTATCATCGCTCGTACTTCCGGTAATTATACAGTGACAATAAATTGTACTTCTTCAACACCTGTTACGGTAACTGTAAATTCATGTCCGGTTACGTTGAACCTGAAAGTTTTCTTTGAAGGATTTTATGTTGCTTCAGGAGATTCAATGCAAGCAGTTGTAAACCCCGGGTTGTATCCATTGCTGTTTGATACAGTAACAGTGGAACTGCACGATACCATTGCTCCGTTTAATACGACTGTTGCGCATACGGTCAGGAGAGCTGTCAATACACACGGTAGTGGTGCGTTCGTTTTTCCTTCTGATGTTTACAACAAGAAATATTATATCGTAATCCGTCACCGTAATTCACTTGAAACATGGAGCAAGACTGCTGTTCTTTTTAATTCTTATACCATGAGTTTTGATTTTACAAGTCCATAGAAAAACAGATGATATAGAATTTTTATAATCCTTCCATCACCTTCTCCATCTTCACGCTTCTTGAGCCTTTGATGAGAACGGATGCTTCATAAAACTGTTGCGATTTGGTCCAGCCGGAAGCTTCGGCAGAGTTGTCGAAGTAATGACAATGAATTTGATTTGCAAAACGGCTGAAATTTTTTCCGACTAAAATCAATTCATCCAGTTTCATTTGCTTAAGTAATTCGATGACAGCCTGATGTTCTTTTTCACTTTCTGTGCCGAGCTCAGCCATGTCACCGAGAAAAATAATTTTATGTTTTGCAGATTGCTCATCAAAATTTTTCAATGCTGCAACAACGCTTGTCGGGTTCGCATTGTAAGCATCAAGGATGATTGTGTTCGTTCCTTTTTTAATTACCTGCGATCGACTGTTGTCGGGAATATATTCTTCAATGGCTTTGTTGATTTGTGTTTCATCTACACCGAAAAAATTTCCAATACAGATTGCTGAAATAATATTTTCAAAATTATAAGAGCCGATCAGTTGAGAATTCACGTCACTTTTTATTTTTTCATAATTCCATTTTACTTTTAAGAAAGGCAAAGACGCAAGCAATTCTCCGTGGCAATCGCAAGAAGACGAAGTTCCGTATGTAATTCGCTTATCGATTTTTCGTTCATCAGCCATCGAAACGAGAATGTGGTTATCGGCATTCAGAAAAGCAGTTCCATTTCTGTTCGAAAGAAAATCAAACAATTCTCCTTTTCCTTTTTTCACACCTTCGAAACCACCGAAACCTTCCAGATGTGCTTTGCCGACATTGGTGATGATGCCAAAATCCGGCTCTGCAATTTCACACAACATTTTTATTTCCTGCTGATGATTGGCTCCCATTTCAATCACTGCAATTTCAGTATCCTTTGGAATAGAAAGAACCGTAAGTGGAACTCCGATGTGATTGTTTAGGTTTCCTTTTGTTGCATGTGTTCTGAATTTTTTGGAAAGCACATTGCGGATCAACTCTTTCGTTGTCGTCTTTCCGTTTGATCCGGTTACTGCTATAAAAGGAATCTTCAACTGTTTCCGATGGTAATTGGCAAGTTGTTGAAGTGTTTCTAAAACATTTTCTGTCAAAATAAACCGTTCACCACTCACAAATTCTTTTTCATCGACTACAGCATATGCGGCTCCTTGCTCAATCGCTGTAGAAGCAAATTTATTTCCGTTGAAATTGTCTCCTTTCAATGCAAAGAAAATACAGTCTTTTGTGATTGAACGGCTGTCCGTGCACACCACGGGATGTTTCAGATAAATGGAATAGAGTTCACTAATGCTCATGTGTGCAAAGTTATGGTTCTTTGGCAAAAAATTATCCTTGTCAACAGTCCACAGTCCACAGTCCACTGTTCATAGTCAAAATCTTAGTCGTAATTGAATATTGTTTTTAATGTGCTGTGGACTGTCGACCATGGACTGTCGACTAATTACTACTTTTGTCCACCTTATGAAAGTCTATCAATCCATCGAAGAATTTTCACGCATTCCTTTTGCCGTTGTTACCATCGGCACATTTGACGGTGTTCATGCCGGTCACCAGAAAATTATTTCCCGCCTGGTGGAGTTTGCACAGGCAAACAAAGGTGAAACTGTGCTGCTTACTTTTTTTCCTCATCCGCGTCTTGTGCTTCAGCCTGATGATAACGACCTGAAGATGATTACGACCATGGATGAGAAAATTGAATTGCTTCGAAAGGCAGGAATTGATCACCTGATCATTCAATCATTCAGCAAAGAATTTTCCCGAATCAGTGCCACTGAATTTGTACGCGATATCCTTGTCAACAAAATAGGAACACGTGTGCTTGTGATCGGTCATGATCATCATTTCGGAAGAAACAGGGAAGGTTCTTATAAAAACCTGGAAGATCTTGCCCCCGTTTACGACTTTGAACTGGTGGAAATTTTAGAACAAGAAGTAAATGAGGTGGCCGTAAGTTCTACGAAGATCAGGAAGGCGTTGCTTGCGGGCGATATTCTCACAGCAAACATTTTGCTTGGTTATGATTTCTCGTTGACGGGAGAAGTGGTTCAGGGCGACAGGATTGGAAATACCATTGGCTTTCCGACTGCGAACATCCAAATCAAAGAGACTTACAAACTTATTCCTGCCGAGGGAATTTATGCTGTTAAGATCAATGTAGATAACCTGGTTTACAATGGAATGTTGTACATCGGAAAACGTCCTGTTGTGAACGGAACCAAGCAAAGTATTGAGGTGAATATTTTTGATTTCGACCGTGATATTTACGGAAGTACCATCGCGGTGAATTTCAAAGCACGTATCCGGGGCGACCAGCATTTTGAATCACTGGAACTTCTCAGGGAGAAGATGAAAGAAGATAAAATCCATGCAACAAAAATTCTTTCCTGACGTTAGTGCAGGTTGCAGGGTGAAGCGTACAAAATCTCAATGAAGAGTATCCATTGCTTTTCCTGCTTTGAAAAATGAAACGCTTTCTTCTCCTTCTTTTTTTTAGTTCAAACTTCGTGTCAGCGCAGGAAAATGATCTGCCGTTGATTTCGGATTCAGCTTACATATATAGAAGTCTAAGTGTTGCTTTGGCAAATCCTGACAACGTGTACAGGTTGAACCTCAGCAAACACAAGCTGAAAGTTTTTCCGGCTGATATTTTTAAATTGAAAAATCTCCGTGAACTTGATTTAAGCAAAAACAAAATTGATTCGCTTCCCGCTGAAATAGGGACGCTGACAAATCTTCAGCGATTGAACCTCTCCAACAACGAACTCGTGGAATTGCCTGATGAGATTGGCAAGCTTACTGCGCTTACATATCTTGGGTTAAACAGAAACGTCATTGAAACATTGCCGTCTTCCATCGGAGATCTTGAAAGCCTGGAAGTGTTGGAATTGTGGGACAATGAACTTTCCACCATTCCGCAGGAAATCACAAAATGTAAAAACCTGAAAGTGCTGGAACTACGCGGCATTCTTTTTTCTGATGAGGAACATGCACGCTTAGATTCATTGCTGCCTGATGTGAAAGTTTTTTTATCTCCGAGTTGTAATTGTAAGTACTGATAGTTATAAGTTGCACGTTATCCGTTACACGAAAAAATCGTATAACTGATAACGTATAACCTCTTCAGAACTTCACACTCACTCCCCCAAACCAAC
>JAYTXY010000040.1:0-9680 GCA_043742705.1 Bacteroidota bacterium | reverse complement strand
TAATTAGTAGATAGTAATTAGTATACATGAAAATAATAGCGTCACTCGGAAAAGACCATTACAAAACGATCCTTCGTTCGGAAACGAATTTGCTGATTGCTGATGAGATTGCCGCGAAAGGTGGAAACGATGAAGGATTTACTCCGCATGAATTGTTTGCTGCTGCGCTGGCAAGTTGTACATCCATCACGTTACGCATGTATGCTGACAGGAAAGAATGGGACCTGGCTGAAATAAATGTTACAGTAAATATTAACAAGGAAGCAGAAAGCCATTCTACACTTTTGACATGTGAGATCGAACTGCTTGGTGATTTAACCGATGAACAAAAAAGTCGATTACTGATTATAGCCAACCACTGCCCTATTCATAATATACTCTCCAATCCTGTCAGGGTGAACACGAAGTTAAAATGAGAGACGTTTCCAAAAAATACACAAATGGTGAAGTAACCATTGTTTGGAAGAATTCACTTTGTATTCATTCGGGAAATTGTTTCAGTGGTTTGCTTACTGTCTTCGATCCACGCAAGCAGCCATGGATAACACCTGAAGGCGCAACAACTGAGGAAATCATTAACCAGGTAAAGAAATGTCCGAGTGGTGCGTTGAGTTTTTATTTTAATGAAGACGAATAGAAGAAATAATATTGTTTTTTTTCAGCCGACAACTTTAGCCCACAACTTTAGCCCACAACTTTAGTTGTGGGTCTTATAGAAAAATGAATCGACAAACCGTTTCAACGGTTTTGTGCGTAGGCGTTGGCTCAATGAAAACGAGTGGGTTATTTATAGCCCCGATTGAAGCGGAAAGCCGCGCATGTTAACACACCCCTAAACCCCTCTCGTTTTCGTGCTTTCGCATAGAGGGGACTTTCATTCAATGAGCGGCTTGCAGCGGAAAGCGGGAACGATGCTCGATTGTTACCTTGTCGTATCGCTACAAATTGTTTAATAGTTCATTAGTTAATGGTTTATTAAGCTGAATGACGATTGAACTAATAAACCATTGAACTAAATTGAATATCTTTGTGATGCTAAAACCAAACCGGGGCTGACAGGAATTGACAGCAGGTGAAATTGGTAAATAAGCATGCCGGGCGTTGTGAGTATTGCCTGTGAAACCGAACTCTCAACCGCCTAAATGGCAACACTAATTACGCGTTAGCCGCTTAATCAATAGATTAACCCGCTAGCTACTTCCCGGAAATTTCTCCCTCCGGTTTTCAAATGGAAGTATCGTAAGAAGGGATAAGCTCTGCATCGTTGCGCTGCAGGAACGAAAACTTCAGCAACTACGTTGATGGTTAGCCTGTGTTTGACAGATCATCTTCCGACAATCTCAAAAACACTAAGCATGTAGAAAGTTTATTGATTGCTTGTCTGGACCGGGGTTCAAATCCCCGCAGCTCCACTTAATTAGTTCAAAGTTTAAAGTTCAAAGTTATTAGTTATCCAAAACTTTGAACTCTGAACTTTGAACATTGAACTAAAATGAATCAGCTTGCTTTTTATAATTCTCCTGTCGGTGTCCTTGAAATAAAGGGAAGTGAGAATGGTATTGAGTCTGTCAGTTTCATGGATGAGGCAGGCACTTCTTCGGAGCAAACTTCTTTTCTTGATGAATGTATTCAGCAGCTTGATGAATATTTCAGCGGCAAGCGAAAAAATTTTTCAGTAAAACTCGATTTGAAAGGAACTGTATTTCAGAAAAAAATCTGGAGCGAGTTACTCAAAATTCCATACGGAAAAACCCTGAGCTATCTTGAATTGGCTATGAAACATGGAGATGTAAAAGCAATTCGTGCCGTAGGAACAGCAAATGGAAAAAATCCTGTTGGAATCATTGTTCCATGTCACCGCGTAATCGGAGCGAGCGGAGATTTAGTCGGCTATGCGGGAGGATTGCACCGGAAAAAATGGTTGCTGGAGTTGGAAGGCTCGCTGCATCCCGATCTTTTTTCGGCAATGAAGGCGCTTTAAATTGTTTAATGGTTCAATAGTTCATTGGTTCAATAGTGGTTGACTGATGAACTAAACGACTAACGTGAAAGAAGATAATCTTTGAAAAGAGAAAAATCTGTCGTCATCAATCTTGCTTCCTTTTTCTTATCAAGCAATTCTTTTAATTGTTCCGGAAGCTCGACTTTCATTTTTAAAATTCGCTCAACCACATCTGCAAACTTTGCAGGATGGGCCGTCTCCAAAAATATTCCTCTTGTATTAGGATTCGCTTTTTGATATTCAGTTAATCCGAGATAACCGACAGCACCATGAGGATCGAGTAAATAATTCGAATTTTTCAAAACGTCTTTCATCGCTTGTGCAGTCTGTTCATCATCAAATGAAAAACCGGAAATATCCGCTTTCATTTTTTCCAATGACTGATCATACAAATCAAGCATGCGAGCAAAATTACTCGGGTTGCCTACATCCATTGCGTTCGAAATCGTTTGCTGAGATGCTGTGGGATTAAACTTTCCGCTCAACAGATAATTCGGAACAATGTCGTTGATATTGGTTGCAGCGATGAAGTGATGAACGGGTAATCCCATTCTCTTTGCAAGAAGCCCGGCTGTGAGGTTTCCGAAATTCCCGCTTGGAACTGCAAAAACAACAGGTTCCGTTGTATCAGGTATCTTTCCATAAGCATATACATAATAAAAACTTTGTGGAATGAGACGCGAGATGTTGATGCTGTTTGCTGAAGTAAGTTTATACTTCGAAGTGAGATCAGTATCGAGAAATGCAGCCTTCACCAATCGCTGGCAATCATCAAATGTTCCCTGTATCTCAAGAGCGGTAATATTTTGTCCGGCTGTGGTGAGTTGTTTTTCCTGCAGTTCACTGACTTTTCCTGACGGATATAAAATGATTACTTCAATTCCCGGGATACCCAGGAAACCGCTTGCAACGGCACTTCCCGTATCTCCAGATGTTGCAACAAGAATTGTCAATTTCCGGTTTTCATTTCGCACGAGGTACGACATAAGCTGCGCCATGAAGCGTCCGCCAAAATCTTTGAAGGCCAATGTTGGTCCGTGAAAAAGTTCGAGAACGAATTTTCTGTCATCAATCTTTCTTAGCGGAGCATCGAACGTAATTGACTTCTCTATAATTTCTAAAATAATAGATTGAGGCAAATCATCAGCAAAGAACTGTCGACTGATCTCCAATGCAATTTCACTTAAAGAAAATTGAGAAAGATCATTGAGAAAACTCTGCGGTAACTTCGGAATGTATTCGGGCATGAACAAGCCGTTATCATCCGGAAGTCCCTTCAATACTGCCTCTTGAAGGGAATAGAAAGCTGATTTATTTTTGGTTGAGTAGTAACGCATGGTACATTAGCTAATTTGATAATTAGCTGATTTGATAATTTGGTAATGAGCAATCGATCGCTAGAGAATCTTAACTCCTGATTTATTTACAGAAGATATATAAATATCGCTTTTGATTTTATTTTTCGAAAATATTTTTTTCATTGCATCCGCAACTTTCTTCGTTTTCGATTTTCCATCACACAATGCAAAGATAGAAGGGCCGGAACCGGAAATACTACAGGCAATCGCTCCATTTTCCATCGCTGCTTTTTTAACTTTTGCGAAGTGCGGGATGAGTGAAGCACGGTAAGGTTCAGCAATAAAGTCTTTCACAGACCTTCCTACCAATTTCAAATCGTTTTCATATAATCCCGAAGTCAAGGCAGCTGTATTTCCCCATTGATGAACAGCATCTTTGATTGGAATATTTTTCTTCAGCACTGCGCGTGCGTCTTTTGTCAATACTTCAACATGAGGATGAATGACAACGAGAAAAAGTTTTTTAGGAACGGGAAGCTGAATGATGTCCAGCGGATCATACGACCGTATCAACACAATTCCTCCAAGCATGCACGGAGCCACATTGTCGGCATGTGCTGCACCGGACGCAACCTTCTCCCCTTGCATTGCAAACGGAACAAGCTCACGCCTTGAAAAAGGTTTTCCCAGCAACACATTCGCAGCAAATACTCCTGCAACAGAACTGGCAGCGCTTGAACCGAGTCCGCTCCCAAGCGGCATTTTCTTTTTCAGAATAACATCAAACCCTTGCTTTGATTTCAATTCATTCAGCATGGATTGAATCGTAACGGTCGATGTATTTTTCTTCGGATCGTAACTGAGTTTTCCTCCGTCACCGGTAATATTTTTGATGATGATCTTTTTTTCATTGTTTAATGAGAGGATAAGTTCATCACCGGGCTGATCAATAGCAAGACCCATTACATCAAATCCGCAGCCGAGGTTGGCAACTGTGGCAGGAGCGAAGACGGTTATATTTTTCATTGAGTTAAATTAATCTTTCAATTGGCAATTTGCAATTTGCAATTTTTGCCAACTGCCAATTGCAAACTGTAAACTTATTTTTATTCAATTATTCAAAATAATTTCCGATGCTGATGATCTCAGCAAATACACCTGCAGCGGTTACCTCTGCTCCTGCTCCCGGGCCTTTTACAACCAATGGTCGCTCATGATAGCGTTCGGTGGTGTATGAAATAATATTGTCGCTTCCCGACAAGTTATAAAACGGATGTGATGAATCCACTTCCTGCAAAGAAATGGAAGCTCGGTTATTTTCGAGCTGCGCAATGAAACGCAACACTTTCTTTTTATCATCTGCTCTTTTCCTTCTTGCGTTGAAGAACTCATTTGATTTTTCAAGTTCGGCAAAAAACTGTTCGACATTTTTTGCTTTTTTACAATTCGCCGGAAGAATCTGTTCAATGACGATGTCGTTCATTTCAATGTTTAACCCTGTCTCTCTTGAGAGAATCAGAAGTTTCCGTGCAACATCCATCCCAGATAAATCAACTCTTGGATCTGGTTCAGTATAACCTCTACGATGTGCTTCGTGAACGATGTCGCTGAATTTTGTCCCAGGTTTAAAATTATTGAAGATGAATGACAACGTTCCGGAAAGTACGGCTTCAATTCTAATAATGGAATCTCCGCTTGTCAGTAAATCCTTCAAAGTGCTGATTACCGGTAAACCTGCTCCTACATTAGTTTCGTAAAGAAACCGGACGTTTCGCTTCTTTGAAATATCGCGAAGTTTTTCATAGTCTTTTAACTTTCCTGAGTTCGCAATTTTATTCGGAGTGACAATTGAAATACTGTGTTCAAGAATTGTTCCGTAATGTTTCACAACATCATCACTAGAAGTGCAATCCACAAAAATACTTTGCGGAAGATTCAATCGTGTCATCTCTTTGATGAATGCAGCAACACTCATCTTCTCTCCTGATTTCTCCAATGCTTCTTTGTAATTTTTCCGGTTAATTCCGTTTTCATCAAACAACATTTTTTTGCTGTTGGAAACTGCAACTAGATTGATTTCAAGAGAACGGGATCTCTTGAGATGCATTGCCTGCTTTTCCATTTGCTTCAACAACGTGTTCCCGATCAAACCGATTCCGATCATGAAAACATTCAGCGTCTTGGTATCCGATAAGAAGAAAGACTGGTGAAGCGAGTTTAGCGCTTTATTAAGATCAGCGCGATGAATGACAACAGAAATATTTAACTCTGAAGACCCTTGAGCAGTCGCCACGGCACTGATTCCGTTTTTTCCAAACGCCTGGAACAAACGACCTGAAACGCCCGGAGTATTTCGCATGTTTTCACCAATCACTGCAACTACGGAAAGGTTGTCTTCCACTCTCACCCGTTCAATCATGTGAGCTTTAATCTCAAGATCAAACGCTTCGTCAATTGCTTTACGGGCTATGATTGCATCAGCCGGCTTTACCGCAAAACTGATCGTATGTTCCGATGAACCTTGCGTAATGAGAATGACATTCACTTTTGATTGCGACAATGCGCCAAACAAACGTGCGGAAATTCCTGCCACTCCAACCATTCCGCTTCCCTGCAACGTCAGCAAAGAAATTTCATCAATCGATGAAATACCTTTGATCATAAATTGCTGATCGGTAAGTTCCGTGGAGATAAGTGTTCCCGGATGGGAAGGATTAAATGTATTTTTTATCCAAAGCGGAATTCCTTTTTCAAGTGCTGGCTGAATCGTTGGTGGATGAATCACCTTCGCACCGAAGTGTGACATCTCCATCGCTTCTTCATAAGTCATCGAAGCAACAGAAAATGCTTTTTTTACTTTCCGCGGATCAGCAGTCATTACTCCGTCAACGTCTGTCCAAATCTGGATTTCATCAGCGTCAACAGCAGCACCGAAAATGGCGGCCGTATAATCTGATCCTCCCCTACCCAATGTTGTTGCCTCACCCTTTTCAGTAGATGAAATAAAACCTGTGATGCAGGCAATGCCGGAAAAATTTCTAAAATAATGCTGAATATTTTTGTTTGTGACTTTGAAATCAACCTTGGCGCTTCCAAAATGTTCATCTGTCTTGATATACTGTTTTGCATCCAAAAAGGCAGCGCGCATTTTTCTCGAAGACAAGTAAGAAGAAATAATTCGCGTGGAAAGTAATTCACCGAAACCACTGATGAAATCAAGCGTTCGAAGCGACAACTCTCTCACCAAAAAAACTCCGTGCAACAAATCATGTAACTCTTCAAACGAAGATTCCAGAAATTTTTTGAGTGGTTTATCTTTTGACAGTTTAAGATCAGCCACTACTTTCCGGTGTCTTGACTTAATCTTTTCAAAAACTTTAAGGTACTCTTCATTGCGCGCAGCAGCGAGATGACTGGTATTGATCAGATCGTCCGTCACTCCGCCAAAAGCAGAAAAGACAGATCCTATCCTGGTATTTTTACGCTGAAGGTCAGATAGAATTTCCGCGACACCGCGAATACGATTTGCATCAGCTACCGAAGTGCCGCCAAATTTTAATACGATCATAAAACTGTTCCTGTTCTTCGTTAAGTCAATGAATACGAAAAAAAAGGTAAAATGTTTGGCGAATTTTCAGGAGCTAAGCCAGTTGCCAATCAATGTTTTACCATGCTCGGTAAGAATAGATTCCGGGTGAAACTGAATGCCACAGATATCAAGTTTTGTATGCCGGAGTCCCATGATATTCTCTTGAGCATCAACAGCTGTGATCTTCAGACAATCAGGTAATCCGTTTTTATCCACAACCCAGGAATGATAATGCCCTGATTTAAAAACAGAAGGTATGTTTCTGAGAATCTTCTCAGATTCATCAACCACCTTTGTCATTGAACTTACACCGTGCTGAACGTTGTCAAGATTCAACAACTTCGCGCCAAATGATTGCGCTATTGCCTGGTGACCAAGACAAACTCCAAGCAAAGGTTTCGAACCAGAAAATTCTTTAATTAATTCCATCATCTTTCCTCCTTCTTCGGGTAATCCAGGCCCCGGAGACAAAACAACTTTATCAAACCCGTTTACTTTGTCAAGAACGATTTCGTCATTTCGAAAAACGTCAACTTCCACTCCATCAAATTGTTCAAAGAGATGAAGTAGGTTGAATGTGAATGAATCGTAATTATCAAGTAAAAGGATTTTCATTTTTTATTTCCCTCAAAGATGCAAAGTTCGTAAAGAAAAATACTTTTGCAGAATAAATAAACAGACTCCGGCATGAAAAAAATTATCAAAACCGCTCAAGCTCCCAATCCAGTTGGTCCTTACAGCCAGGGTGTTCTCATCAAAGATACTCTTTACACTGCAGGACAGGTTGCTTTGGATCCGTCAACGGGAAACCTGATCACAATCAACATCATCAAGGAAACAAACCAGGTGATGCACAACCTGATGAATATCCTGAAAGAAGCCGGAATGGATTTTTCAAACGTGGTGAAGACAACCATTTTTCTAACTGACATGAATAACTTTTCAAACATGAACGAAGTGTATGGCTCCTATTTTACAGAAGGGTTTCCGGCAAGAGAAACTGTTCAGGTTTCAAGACTTCCGTTGGATGCGAATGTGGAAATTTCGATGATTGCTATGAAGTAGTTCAATGTTCAAAGTTCAACGTGTTGGTTCTCGGTTAACACTTTGAACGTTGAACTAAGAACTTTGAACTAATAGTTAAAAATCACTCTTCAACCATCTCCTGAAAAATTGCTTCTGCTCCGGCAAAGCTTCTGGGCGTTTCACAATTTTGTAACGGTGATAATAGGATTCGTTTCCCGGCGCAAGGGCGATGTCTCTTAATTTTTTCTGAGGAGTGAAAATTGTAAGCACCACTTTTTCATCAGCAAAAAATCTCGAAAGTTCATTCAGGTTCAATTCAACTTTCAATTCGTTGATCGCTGCAATCTCATCATTTACTCCGAGTCCTGCACGATCTGCAATCGAACCAGGAGCTATTGCTGCAACCATGGTGCGGCCGGATTCAACAATCGTTTTAAAACCAAAACGACCTTCGTAATATTCAGAAGCAGGAAATTTCTGAAGATCACATCCTGCATGATGCAGCAAATCAGATAATAATTTGTCGTATGAATCAGTGCCGTACACAAAGTCAATGAAAAAATCATCGACATTTTCTCCAATGACATTTTCAATCACAGAGATGTAATCGCTTTCTGTATAACCGATTTTTAGTTTTCCGAAATCGCTATACAAACTTTTCATCACATCATCCATTGAATGATGCCCCGAAGTTTTCTTCCTGATTATCAGATCAGTCATCAGTGCAACCAAACAACCCTCATCATAAATCGAAGTTTTTCTGTCTGGAATTCCTTTCACATATCCGTCAAGCCATGTATCAAAAGAAGAATCAGCAACCGATAAATTAAACCGTCCGTAATTGTCAAAATGTTTTTGAACACGGATATTAATCTCATCAAGAAACTGCTCCGAAGAATAAACTCCGCTTCTTACAAGAAACAAATCACCATAATACGTAGTCACTCCTTCGTACACAAAACCCAGGCGCGAATAATTTTCTTTCGTGTAATCATACGGCATCATTTCCGCCGGACGAATGGTTTTCACATTCCATGCATGAAACAACTCATGCGAAGCCACGCCAACAAAATCAGTATAAACTGAATCATTCATCAACTTGTATCCCGGACCGAGCGCAAGCACAGTAGAATTAAGATGTTCAACTCCATGATAAAATTTTACGGGAAGAAGCTGCACCAAAAAATGATATTCATCCGTAGGAAAACTACCCATCATTTCAATTTGCTCCACAGTAAAATGGCGAAAGTCTGTCAGGATTCTTTCCCAATCCGGTTTACATGCTCCGTTAAACCAAACATGGAAATTAATATCGTTAACAGAATACGAATTATGCTGAAGTGAAGCGCTTGCAATTACAGGACTGTCGACCAACTCATGATAGTCGTTTGCTTTGAGTGTACCATCCGTTAATTTAATAAGTGATGTTGCGTAATGATAATCTTTCGGCAAATTAAATTCCAGAAAACAATGCTCATGCATTTTTTCAGGAACGTACATGCAGCAATGAATCGGGTTGATGTACAACTGCTCCTCATCAAGAAAGCAAGCGCCCGCATCCAACTGTGCTGCGTAGTAATTGTATTTGATATGAACCGATCCCGAAGCTGGAGATTTTACTTTCCAGCAATCCTTACTCACTTTTTTAAAAGGCAATGATTCTCCACTTTGATCGTACGCATGCCAGCGCTGAATATTCTTAGCGAAATTACCCAACTCATATCGACCCGGACGCCAGGACGAAAGCTGAAAAAAAAGTTCCTCC
>JAYTXY010000039.1:0-9842 GCA_043742705.1 Bacteroidota bacterium | reverse complement strand
TAGTTTCAAGTTTACCGGATGATTTGGCAAGATAGGACTGAGATAATACTCCTTGTCCGAGATAATGTTTACGAAAAGCATCAATGATTTTCTTTTCTTCGTCTGAGTTCGTGAAACGATAAAAATTTAATAATCCATCAAGTCCTAAACCAAATCGGGAAAAGACAAATCCATCAATGGGAATATTCTCCTGTAAAGAACCTGAAGTACCAATCCGAACCAGGTTTAGGGAGGTGAGTTTATCTTTAATCACCCTGTTTTTCAGGTCGATGTTTACTAACGCATCAAGTTCGTTGTAAACTATGTCAATGTTATCTGTTCCAATTCCCGTAGAAATCACAGTAATGCGTTTTCCTTTGTAGGTTCCTGTGTGAGTTACGAATTCCCGCTTCTGTTTTTTCAGTTCGATCTTGTCGAAGAATCTGCTGACCATACCTACACGATCTGGATCACCTACGTTGATAACCGTATCAGCAATGTCTTCAGGATGAAGGTTTAAGTGATAAACACTGTTATCAACATTGAGGATAAGTTCTGATTCAGGTATTTTGTTCATGTGCGCGAATAAATTATTTTTGCTCAATATTAAGAAATTATTTTCCACCATTATGGCAGTTTTTAAAAATCACATTCTTGTTCCTCTTGATTTTTCCGATCAATCTTTTATCGCTCTTGGGCAATCGTATAACCTTGCAAGACTAACAAAAGCAACGCTTACACTGATTCATGTGATTGAAGAATCATTTCATCTTCCCTTTTTTACTCCTAAAAGTTCTGATAAGGGAATGGAGAAAAAAATCCAAAAAGAGCTTGAGAGGATTGCCCAGGAAACGATGACGAAATCGGGGGTTAAGGTTGAAACGATGGTAGCGAGGGGAAAAGTCTATGAAGAAATTCAGCAGGCAGCCAAAAAACTTAAATGCTCTTTTATCGTAATGGGTACCAATGGAGGAGTCGGAATCAAGAAATTCATTGGATCAAATGCTTTACGGGTAATTCGTGAATCGCCTTGTCCTGTTGTTACAATTCGTGGGAAGAAACATCGTTCAGGTTGTAAAGACATTGTATTGCCGCTGGATGTAACCAAAGAAACAAAGGAAAAAGTAACGAAAGCGATTGAAATTGCCGGGTTGTTCGGATCAGTCATTCACCTCGTTTCTGTTTTTACGACAGATGATGAGTATATTGTCAACAAATTGAAGCGCCAGATGGAACAGGTGCATGAGTTTATCAAAGAACACAATGTGCCAAGTACCATTGAATACATCCAGGGATCTGATGTTCCGGAAGACATAGTGAAATATTCAAAAAAGATAAAGGCTGATCTGATTTTGATCATGACACAACAGGAGATGAACTGGACCAATATGTTTATTGATTCGGAAGCGCAGGAAATAATTAATGCGAGTGAGATACCGGTGTTGAGTTTACGCCCGGTTATCAAAAGAAATACGACACTTTCACCGTTAGAATATTAACTTTAATCACAGAAACCATGAGCAAAAAATTTCAAATTCAGCGCATTCTTATTCCTTATGATTTTTCTGAAACGGCAGAACTCGCTTTGGAACACGCGACCTTTATGGCAAAACTTCATAAAGCGGAGATACATTTGCTTCACGTCATTGAGTCGTATTCATTTACGTCTGCAATCAGCAATGCTTTTTCTAAATCGCAAAACGAATACGAAACAAAAATTGAAACATCGGCAAATGTGCGTCTTCAGGAAATTGGAGATAAGTTGCATCACGACAGCGGCATGAAGGTCGTATTCAAAACGGAAGTAGGTAAGATTTACAAAAAGATTATCGGAGTTGCGGAGGAAATGAACATTGACGTCATCGTGATGGGAACTCATGGTGCAAGCGGCTTCCAGGAATTTCTCATGGGAAGTAATTCATACCGTGTTGTAATGGGTGCACCATGTCCTGTGATCACGGTTCAAACTCACGCTAAGAAAATCGGGTTTAAAGACATCATTCTACCTGTAGATAATTCTTCTGTATCACGACAGAAAGTGAAACATGCTGTTGAACTTGCGAAGCATTACAATTCGGTGTTACACATTGCAGGAATTATGACAATGAGCGATGTGGAAATTCAGCGGAGGTTTGAAGTTAAAATTCACCAGGTGAAAGAATACGTGGAAGAACATGAAATTCCATACACAGTAAAAATGTTTAAAGGGGAGAACATTGCTTCTCTTACAATGGAATATGCTTCTCAGATTAATGCTGACTTGATCATCATTATGACAGAGCAGGAAAGTGCAGGATTGTTTATGGGATCATTCGCTCAACAAGTCGTGAATCATTCAAAGATTCCTGTCATGAGCATTCGTCCTGATGAAGGAGATCCTGATAAAATTTCAATCGGATACTAAAGCTATTGAGTAAAATGAAAATGCCTCCCAATAAGGAGGCATTTTTTTTATGGTCAAGACAATGTGTTAATTTCCAAAAACCCGTTTGAGGATATCCGATACACGAGCCATCGGATCTTTCCTGATCTTTGTCTCTTCCTGCGACACGAGGTAAAACAATCCCGTCAACGCACGTTGCGTAATATACTCTTCCAGATCAGGATTCATTTTAGTTACAAATGGAATTTTGTTATAAGTCGTGATCAAAGGATTCCAGTATTTTGTAACATCTACTTTCTGAGTTGCAGTTTTGATAACTGGTTTAAATCCGTCATGAAGTCTCGGAGAAGTTGTTTTTCTAAGGTAACCTGTAGCAGCGGTATCACTACCTTTTAATATTTGCAGACCATCCGTGATGGTCATTTGTTTTACCGCATCGATGAAAACAGGGGCTGCTTGCTTTGCTGCCTCTTCTGCTGCGCGGTTGATTGTCATCACGAAATCATCAACTTGCTTGTTCATTCCGAGTGCTCGTAGCTTGCTTTCCATTTGCTGAGCTTCCGGTGGGAAAGGGATCTTGATGACAGGGTGTTTGAAATACCCGTCTGCCTTTGATGCGGAGGCAGATGCATTGTTGCTTCCTACATTCAACGCTTCTTTTAATCCTGCGATGATTTCGTCATTGGTTAATGGCTTTTTTCCTTTTACTGTATTGTCAACTTCTTTACTGATGTCTTTTCCAATTTTGTTAAAGTCAATCTGGCTACAGGAAACCAGTGGAGTAAGTAAAGCAACAGCAAGAACTTTGATAATTATTTTCATAGTGTGGATTTTTTTTCGCCTCGTGAAGCAAAGATGTTGCCAAAAATACGAATAAAAAATGCGGAACATGTCCGCACTTTTTACTTTTCTTTTTCAACCCGGTTACCCTGATGTTTTCTCTTCATTACCAAGAGGTGAATCATGCCATCTGCTAAACTTTCCGCAGCGCCTGCGCCATTGCTCCCTGAATTTCTCTTTTTCTTCCGGAGTCATCGCATTCATTTTTTCCTGCATGCGTTCGCGCCATTGACTGTGTCTCCAGCGTCCGCCTCCATGACATCCGAATCCTTTAAACAAAATTTTACTCAGGACCAATAAGCCGATGGCTTGCGGAAAACTGATCATAGGACCTTTAAACAAATCCGGAATCAATCCATTCCAAAGCAGCATCACGGCATATCCGAATCCGAAAACAGCGATGGCTCCAATCACAATTACTTTTACTATCCAGAACTTTCTCATTTTATTTTTATTTATTAATTAAACAATTCGTTGTATAAATTACTCAGCTTATTTCTCAGATGAAGCACCGCATACCTTTTTCTTGAAAGCAAGGTGTTGACTGATGTATTTGTCAGACTTGAAATTTCGTTGAAGCTTTTATTTTCCATTTCATGCATCATGAACACATCACGCTGTTCTTTTGGCAATTCATCAAGAGCTTCTTCAATCGCTGTCATCAATAGTGTGTTATCGAACTTGTCATCCGGACTTTCGCTGTTTGCTTTGATGAGGTCAGCAAGAAAATAATTCTCTTCTTCATTCGATTGTCTGCCGATCTTGATATCATCCAGCCTGTCTGTTTTTTTCTTTCTGTATTTGTCAATGATTTTATTTCTTGCTACGCGGAACAACCATGCAGTAACTTGTTCGATTGGTACTGCAAGACGAGAGGTTGTGGTATATTCATAGTATACATCCTGTAAAATGTCTTCCGCATCTTCGAGGTCAGACACACGATTCCTGATAAAGTGAAACAGCTTGTTGCCATGTTCCGCTACCACTTCTTTGATGGAATCATTTTGCTCTTCAACCATGAATTGTATCGTTAATGTGTCCGTCATCTTTATTTGGTGACGAACTCTTTTGGATAATATTTTACGAAATGATTTTTTTAATTGTCTTTACTTTAGGGGTCGATGGATTTATTAAGTTATTAAGTTGTTGAGTTGTTAGGTTATTGAGGAATGATATATCAGCCTGAACCTAACAACTCAACAACTTAATAACTAAATTAACTATTCCCCCACAACCTATATCTTCGCATCAAAATTACAAAGACATGGCTCTTGCAGAAATAATTACGATCGGTGATGAGTTGCTGATCGGTCAGGTGGTGGATACAAACAGTTCCTGGATGGGTCAGAAGCTCAATGAAATTGGTATTCAGATAAAACAGAAAACTTCTGTTTCCGATGATGAACAACACATCATAGCTGCTCTTGAAGAGGCTAAAGGAAGAGCAGACATCATTTTGATAACGGGAGGTTTGGGTCCCACCAAGGATGATCTTACCAAGTATACACTTTGTAAGTATTTCAAATCAAACCTTCGGTTCGATGATGAAGTTTTTCTTGAAATTAAAAAAATGTTTAAGGCAAGAGGAAAAGAAGTGACGGAACCGAATCGAAAGCAAGCTGAAGTTCCTGAAAAATGTACGGTAATTCACAATTCAAAAGGAACAGCTCCCGGAATGTGGTTTGAAAAAGATGGAAAAATTTTTGTTTCAATGCCGGGAGTTCCTTATGAGATGAAAGCGATGATGGAAAAAGATGTTCTGAGGATTTTAAAGGAGCGATTCAATACCTCGGTTATTATTCATAAAAATGTATTGACGCAAGGCGTGGGAGAATCTTTTTTGTCAGAGACTATTGAAGAGTGGGAGTTAAAGCTTCCTTCATCCATTAAGCTCGCTTATTTACCTGCGTTTGGGCAAGTGAGATTGCGTTTAACCGGAATGGGAGAGAACAGGGATGTGTTAACAAGACAAATTGAAAGTGAAGTAGCGAAACTTCAATCCATTGTTGGCGAATACATTTATGGATACGATGATGAAACCCTTGAGTCGTTGGTTGGAAAACTGCTGAAAGAAAGAAAACAAACTCTCTCTATTGCCGAAAGTTGCACAGGTGGTTACATTGCTCACAGAATTACAACTGTTCCCGGAAGTTCTGCTTACTTCTTCGGTTCTGTGGTTGCGTATTCGTATGAGATGAAGGAAAAATTTCTTGATGTTGATAAAGAAATACTGAATACAAAAGGAGCCGTCAGCGAAGAGGTGGTTTTTCAAATGGCGCAAAATATTAAGCGCAAATTTCAAACGGACTATTCTATTGCATGCTCCGGAATTGCCGGACCTGATGGCGGAACTCCAGACAAGCCTGTCGGAACTGTTTGGGTGGCAATCGGAACTCCGGAAAAAATCATCACCAAAAAACTACAATTGGGAAGCAGCCGCGAACGCGTCATTCTTGAAACGTCACAGCATGCATTGAATATACTGAGAAAGATTCTGACAGGAACTTATTTATCAAACTGATTAATTATGAACTCCAAAAGAAAATTAATTTCCTCCGGGACAAAGTGGGAAGATATAGTTGGTTACTCAAGAGCAGTGAGAGTCGGAAATGTTATTGAAGTGGCGGGAACAACTGCCGTGAATGGAGAAGAAATAATTGGCAAGGGAGATTTGTATTTACAGGCTAAATTTATCTTTGAGAAAATTGAAAAAGCATTGAAGGAAGCCGGAGGAAGTTTTAATGACGTAGTCAGGACAAGGATGTTTGTTACAGATATTTCAAAATGGGAAGAAGTAGGAAAAGCGCACGGAGAGTTCTTTAAAACCATCAAACCCGTGACGACCATGGTCGAAGTGAGCGCCCTTATTCACCCGGATTTGCTGATTGAGGTCGAGGTTACAGCGATTTTGGAGTCCTGAAAAGGTCTGTTTTTCGTTAAAGTTTCATTTTGCAGATTGAATTTATTTTCATTTCTTTGCGATCCGTTTTAATAAAAAGTAAACAGTCATGGCAAGAATCTGCGATTTAACAGGAAAAAGAGCGATAGTAGGGAATAGCATTTCCTTCTCCAATAGAAAAACCAAGAGAAAATTCAATCCGAATCTCCAGGTTAAGAAGTTTTATGTTCCGGAAATGGGAGAATGGATTACGTTAAAAGTATCTACTTCTGCATTGAGAACAATCAACAAAAACGGCATCAGCGCTGTTATCGAAAAAGCAATTAAGAAAGGCAAGGTTTAATACAGCCTCAACATTATAGCAAATGCTAAATTCAGAAATGGATTTAGCATTTTTTGTTTTTGTACTTTCACGTTACGATTGAATAAAGTATGCGGAAAATTTTTCTGATCATTTTCTTTTTGCCTGTCTCGTTTGCAAGGAGCCAGGATCTAAGCAAGTATCGTTACGATAAAGATTTTCTCAGCAAAGAATTTCACGCAGGAAGAAGAGAATCTCTGCGACAGTTGATGCCTGCAAACTCAGTGGCGATTTTATTTTCTGCACCGGAACGCAACCGTTCCAACGATGACGATTTTCAGTATCATCAAAATCCTAATTTCTATTACCTCACAGGATTGACTGAGACAAATGCTTTGCTCCTGATGTTTAAAGACATTCAAACTTTTGGCACTGTAAATTCAGATGAGTTTTTGTTTGTCATGGACAATGATTCGAAAGCTGAAGTATGGACGGGCAGAAGGCTAGGAGCAGAGGGAGCTGCCAAACTTTTAGGCATCGCAGCATTTACTGATGAGACGTTCGATACGTTGAAAATTCCCTTCCGTAATTTTGACAAAGTGCTTTACTTGCCTTTACCAAAAGGAGTGGTGGATGATAAAAAGGAAACTGCGGATCTGTATGATCTCATCGAACAATTTAAAAAGAAGTGTGATTATCCTCCTGACAATGGTGATAGTTTCTTCCTTTCAAAAACGCTTTCCTCTATGCGCGAAGTGAAACAATCGGAAGAGTTAGCGCTGATGAGAAAAGTAATTGACATGAGTTGTGACGCTCACATCGAAATGATGAAAGCAACAAAACCGGGAATGACGGAATACCAGGTTCAGGCAGTCGGAGAATATGTTTTTAAGAAGAACGGATCAGAATATGTGGGCTATGGTTCCATTTGCGGATCAGCAGAAAACAGTTGCATACTTCATTATGAAAGCAACAGAAGAAAAACGGATGCGAAAGACGTACTAATTCTTGACATGGGAGCAGAGTATCATGGATACTCAGCGGATGTAACACGAACGTTGCCTGTAAGCGGAAAATTTTCAGCAGAACAAAAAATAATTTACCAACTTGTGTATGATGCACAGGAAGCAGCGTTCAAAGAATGTAAATCCGGAAATGAATTTAAAGCTCCTCACAGAGCTGCAGTCGAAATAATAAAGAAGGGCTTGCTTGACCTCGGAATAATCAAAGATGAAAAAGATTATAAAAAATATTTTATGCATAACACTTCTCATTACCTCGGTTTAGATGTGCATGATGCAGGGGCTTTTGGTCCATTGAAGTCCGGAAATATTATCACCGTTGAGCCCGGAATTTATATTCCGGATGGAAGTCCCTGCGATCCGAAATGGTGGAACATCGGAATACGAATAGAGGATGACATCCTGATTACTGATACCGGCTATGAGAACCTTTCTTCAAAAGCCCCGCGGTTATTGGAGAAAGTAGAGGAGATGATGAGGGAGAAAAGCGGGTTTGATTCCGTTAAATAGAACAAATGAAGTCATTTAGTCCCGATGAATCGGGATATTTCAAAATTGGCAATGTCGCTTGTTCATAAATGGATGCCTCCTGCATGACGCTTTGGCCTAAAATAGATGGTCGCGGAAATCAGACTAAAACTCTCAATTGTTTACATTTTTCCGTTCCACTGAAAAAAGTACTTGCTTTCCTTCAAACGACATACTATATTTGGTCATCCTTTTGAAATGAAGAGTTACTTTTGAAGGGATAATTTAATCACTCAATTTTTTTTCAAACAACTAAAAACCGGAGGACAAGCATAGCATAAAACATCTACTTTAATTATTTACTAACTCACAATTAAAGCAGAACGCTATGCAAAAACCTCAGGCAATGAGTGACAGAGACCTCGTACGTCTCTACCAATCGGGCGAAGAACAAGCCATCACGGAACTCATTCACCGTTACAAGCAGAAAATTTTTACTTCCATTTTCTTCCTCGTTCGCAAACGTGAACTTGCGGAAGATTTATTCCAGGAAACATTTATTAAGATCATCAACAGTCTTCGTGAGAAACGCTATAACGAAGAAGGAAAGTTTTTGCCATGGGCAATCCGCATTGCTCACAACCTTGTGATTGATCATTTCCGCAAAGCGCATCACATGCCAATGCAGCGCGATACAGACGAATATAGCGTGTTTGATTTTATGCCTCATCGCAGCCGCAATGCTGTCGAACAAATCATGCACGAGGAGAAAATCGATAAGGTGAGACAGTTAATTGAGCGTCTTCCTTTTGAACAACGCGAAGTGGTGATTATGCGTCATTATGGTGAACTTTCCTTCAAAGAGATTTCTAAAATACTGAATATCAATATCAATACGGCCCTCGGAAGAATGCATTATGCCATCCTGAAGATGCGTGAAATCGTGAAAGAAGAAAAAATCAATCTGCGTGAATAATTTTTAGTAATTTTCAAAATAAACAAAAGTGGTTGTCGTTAGTGTTTTATAATCTAAAATGAAATGAAACGCATGAATAAAACTACTACTAAAAGTGATTTAATCCTGTATGCCTATAACGAAAGCGATCTGAACGAGTCAGACCGCGTTCAGCGCAGTATTGACGGTGATCCGCTGGTTCTTGAGGAGTTTTCAGAGATCGTTGACGGAATGAATCTTCTTGACGAAATCAAACAAGAACCATCAGATCAAAGCATCGAAAAGATTTTGTCTTACTCAAGAAGTTCAAAGGCATAAAAAAAGAGTCCTGCAGTTTGTGCGGGACTCTTTTTGTTCTCTCTAACCTCTTACGAGTTTTTCATTTATCCATAGGCTGTTGTTTGATTTCTTTAACGAATGTATTTTTATCGGGCACTGAAATCAATTTTATTCGGCACAAGCAGTCATTTACTGGGTGAAAAATAATTTTTCGGTTGTGAATTCACCTCCTTTCTATCTTTGCAGCGATGATAAAGAAGGAACGGTTTGAAAAGATCATAGACTATTTCACAAAGAATCGTCCTGTTGCTGAAACAGAGCTCGAATACACGAGTCCTTATGAGTTATTGGTAGCTGTCATCCTTTCAGCGCAATGCACGGATAAACGCGTGAACCTTACAATGCCTGCTTTTCTGGAAGTGTTTCCGTTTGCTGAAGCATTGTCAGCTTCAACTCCTGAGCAAGTCTTTCCTTTGATTAAAAGCATCAGCTATCCGAATAATAAAGCAAAGCATTTAGTCGGAATGGCAAAGATGCTCGTGAATGATTTTGGTGGAGTTGTTCCTTCTGACATTGATGAGCTTCAGAAACTTCCGGGAGTGGGGAGAAAAACAGCAAATGTAATTGCTTCCGTTGTTTATAATCAACCTGCGCTAGCTGTTGATACGCATGTGTTTCGGGTTTCAGCACGACTTGGTTTGACAACCAATGCGAAG
>JAYTXY010000038.1:0-5805 GCA_043742705.1 Bacteroidota bacterium | reverse complement strand
GACAAATATTCCAATGTTACCTCCGCTTGTTGCCGTTGCTGTTCCGGTATTCTGCGTCGGACTTAAAGGCATTTTAAAAATTGCATTCTGACCTGTCGCCAGCGAAGGGTTTCCATCCAGATAGGGACCTGTCACATACGTGGGAATTCCCTGTGTTGTAACATAAACCGAGCTTGCGGAATATTTTACTGACTGAACGTTTGCAAGAGTTGCATCAGTAATCGGAGTCGAATTTCCCGATACATAATGTCTTCCTGTAACTGTTGTGTTCTGAAGCCAGTAAAGGATGGCAGGGTTTGTTTGGGCGTGCAGTGATGTAAAACAAAATAGAAAATAAGAAATCACAAGAGCTTTCATGAATCCTTTCATAAAAATTCGCTCGGTTCGATTTAATAATTTTAATATCATAAGAAAATTATTCTTGCACTGTCGAGAGAAATATATTTTTCGGGTAAGCATATTTTGTATCAAATAAGAATTCTTTATCAGTGAGGGTTAGCAGGAACGAAATCAGATCTACCCTTTCATTCGAAGTCAGCACAATTGGTTTTTGTAATTGTGGCGAGAGCGTCTTACTCTGTTGAATTCCGCTCGTATAATGCTTCATAACTTCAGACAAATGTTTAAAGCGTCCATCGTGCATGTAGGGATAGGTAAATTCAATATTGCGGAGTGTTGGTACTTTAAATTTCAATGAGTCGCTTGAATTTTGTGTTACTTTCATTCTTCCGTAATCCTTAAGACTTTCGTCAAGAGTTAGTCCGTTATTTTCAAACCGCAGATTCGTGAACAACGGTTCAGCATGGCAGGATGCACAGTTCTTCTGAAATAATTTATAACCGCTTTTCTCCTGCGAATTAAATTCTTCTTCCTTGCGCATTACACGATCGTATTTTGAATTGGCGCTGACGATCGTGAGCATAAACTGAGCGATCGCTTTCAGTTCATGTTCACCTGTAATGATACTATCACCAAATGCTTTGTAGAATAATGACGGATAGATTTTCGACTGCTGAAGTTTTGTTACCACATGACCGATTTCTTCATCCATTTCATCGTGGTTACTCATCGGAGCCAATGCCTGCATATCGAGATGATTGATGGCTCCATCCCACATGAATGTTTTTTGCCAGGCAAGATTCATCAGTGCAGGTGCATTTCGCGTTCCCATCCTGTTATCAATTCCATGACTCAATGCATGATCAACGTGTGCAAACGCTGTGAATGAAGAATGGCAACTTGCACAGGAAATTGTATTGTCGCGTGAAAGAATCGGATCGTAAAACAAAGCCTTTCCTAACTCCACCTTTTCTGTACTGAGAGGATTTCCGGAAAAATCATAAGACGGCTTAGGCCAACCTTTCGGAGGATTGAAAAGCGAACGCTCAATTTTCCTGAATGCCGCCAAAGACAAACAAAGAAAAAATAATATGACTATCCTTCTTTTCATTTAGCCTGAAGACTGAACGCCTTAGATAATTTCTCAGAAAGTAATACTGCTTCATTGCATGGAGACATGATAAGATTCTTTTCAGACAAATTGATTCCTGTAATTATTTTATTTACATCAATTACGATGTCTGTCTTTTGTTTTGTTGCTGCAGGCAATATGACTGTTTGCAATGTGCCGAATGGATACTGGTAACCGCCAAGATGAAACACAAATTCATTGTTCCTGGTTTTGCAGAGGTTGCTTCTTCCTTCAAGTTTGAAATTGATGTAACCGTTCTGCCAGTTCCAATACATTGCCTTTGTAGGATCCAAATCACCACCTAAGGCACCGGAAACATTCGTGGTGCTGTCAATACCTACGTTGAATTTAACTTTATCGAATGCCAGGTTTGGCGGAGTCTTCAGTGAAACTGTCAGTCTGCGTTGATAAGCATCCAACAGGTGAAAACTTTTCTTTTCCTTCCATACTATTTTATCATTGTTCAAGAATTCAATTCCGGAAACGTAGAATTTTAACTGATCAATTTGAATACTATCACCACTGCCAAGTTTATAAAAGGAATTATCCAATTTGAGAGCAACCTTATCATAGCAAGGATGAAAATTCAAAACGTAGCTCACCTGGCTGAATGAAACTCCTGTCTGAAGGATAAATAAATAAACAGATAGCAGATATTTAGTTTTCATTTTCATAGTTGGTTTACATTTTTAAAATGGTTGAATAATCTTAGCTGTGAGATTTAGCGTTGAAGTTCTGAGATTGAGAAAATAGATTCCCGGTTGCAGATTCCTTTTAACTTTCAATGAGAGCGGTTCTTTTTTCAGAATCGTTATATCTGAATAAGAAGCAATGTCACGACCTGTAATATCATAGAGCTGAATATCTGCTTCATAAATGTCTGCATTGGATGTTATCCTGATCTCATTTGAAAAAGGACTGCTGACAAGGATTTGGATATTATCAGCATCGTACAAATCATTAATCCCTGTAATCATATCGCAGTTGTATGGCAACGGATTGATCTCAATCGGACTTCCGGGAGTTAATGTCAGTCCCGTGAATCCGGGAAATGACGGTTCATACAATGAGCAGCGAAACACAAGGTTTTGGCTTGCAGTTGCACCTTGAGAAAGAATTCCGGATTGCGCTACAGGATTTACATATTTCCAAACGGTATTTTTCAGTGTATCAATTTCGAAAAACCTTCCTTGTGGTCCTTCACAAATGAGTGTGTTGCCATTTGATAAGCGTTGAGCTCCGGAAATATTTGCAGAATAAAAATCCGTTGGAACTTGTGCAACATAACTCCACTCTGCTGAATCAGGCTGATAAGGTTGGCTCCCGGTCAAAGCATAATTTCCAAATCCATCCACAGGAGGATTGATAATATCCACAGATGAATAATTGCCTGTTGATCTTCCCTGTCCGTTATTGAAGATCATAATCTTTCCGGCATCTCTCATTCCATTTTCGATCCAATGTGCATTGTGTTGCCCGAACAATTTCTTGTTAGTCATATTCCCTCTGCTATAAGCGGCAGCATTTCCCCAACGATATAAAAGATCTCCGCCTTTACCACTCGTTCCACCACTGTGTGAGGCAGCTTCTGCAGTGGTTGTACTATGATCGATGATCCAGACTTCATTAAAGTTATGCGAACTGATGATGATCTGATCAAGCGAAGGATTGTAATCAACAGAATTGCAATGCAGCCAATCGGTAGCTGTTGCAGGACCGGAAGTATAATTCAGGTTAATAAGTTCAGGATGCTGAGAAACAGTACTATAGTTTAGTTTTGTTATATCAAATTCCTGAACGAGATGATCCCAGACATGCCATTCCCAGACAATGTTGGCTGAGTTAGTTCCTACTGGTTGTAACTCGATAATTTTTTCTGACCATAGCGAAGTACCGAGCAAAGAAGGATTGCGACCGGAAGCAGTTGCTTCTCCTGTAGTTTTCAGTTCCCAAACAATAGCAAGTACGTTTCCATTCGGAAGTTGCCTGATGTCGTGATGCTGGCATTCTGTAGTCGAAGAAATTGTATATGACCAAAGAAGATTACTGTTCCAATCAAATTTTTCAATGATGCCGCCATTTCCTCCTGAAGTAAATACAGCATTCCCCGTACTACCGGGACGAAGCAGATTTCCATCTTCCAAAAGATAAACAGATTGACCGGGACGATGTGTACTTGTCCAGCTATGAACCAACTTTCCACACTTGTCGATTAAGTATGTGTTGTTGGAAATGATGGGAGCGAAAAGTACATAACCATCGAGCGAGCTGGGATCATGAGTAAGCAGACCAAGAGTCTGACTGAAAGAACTCAGTGATAAACTAAAAAAGTAAAAACTGAGTACTGTTTTTTTCATTTTCTCAATTTGATTTCACAACCGATACTGGCTGTCTTCGGTGTTGCAACAGGTTCACCCTTCAGTAAAGAGTTAACAGCTTCTTCCACGTAATGTCTTGTCACCTTATCAGGTTCTGCACCGTTGTCGTCAATAGCTCCGGTATACTGAACAGTCCACTCTTCTTTTACTTTCCAGATCACAAATGCATGAGGTGTTTTTTTTGCTCCGAAATTTTTTGCTGCTGTTTGTTGTCCGTCAAATAAATAGGGAAAATTAAATTGTTCATCTTTCGACTTCTCTATCATCTTGGTGTACGTGTCTTCATCATACATAACAGTGTCCGTTGAACTGATTGCTATCAAAGGAACTCCCAACTCTCTGTACTTGCTGTTCATTTGACTCATTCTATCCGGATATAGTTTAGCGAACGGACAATGATTGCATGTAAAAATGATGATGAATCCTTTTGCTTCCGGATAATCTCCCAGCGAAACCGTTTTTCCATCCACATTAATAAGATGAAAATCATGAATCGCTTTTTCATTTTCGAAACCGATAAAGCTGAGAAACATTCCTAATATTACCAGGGAGCCAATCATCAGAATGCATTTCTGAATTCTA
Organism: Bacteroidota bacterium; assembly: GCA_043742705.1. GTDB lineage: Bacteria > Bacteroidota > Bacteroidia > AKYH767-A > 2013-40CM-41-45 > JAPLDA01. The sequence goes on along the minus strand of JAYTXY010000038.1, from coordinate 1,374 downwards.
CTTTTCATTTTACAGGATCATTGAACTGTTCAACTACTCTTTGACAAATTTCTTTGTCGTAACAATTTTTGTTTTCTCATCAGTCAACTGCAACATATAAACACCACTTGATAATGCACTGATATCAATTCCGTTTTGCAACTGCGGACGAGGGAGCATGTACATCGTTTTACCCACAACATTATTTATTCTCACATAATATGCCTGCGAGGAAGGATCAGAAAACGCAACGTATAACTTTGTGTTCGCAGGATTTGGATAAAGTGAAAAGTCAAGATCCGATTTATTTAGTTCCTGTATTCCAGTTGTTGAGGAACTGACAACAAATTGTCCCATCATTCCTGCATCCTCATGCGGAGCAATGTGACAATGAAACATAAACGGATGAAGTGTATCCGCATATTCTGTAAACTTCGTAATAAAACGAACAGTCTCACCGCCTCTTACAAAAACAACATCTTTCCAACCTTGCTCATACACAGGAGGAGCTACACCATTTCTTGTAAGGATGTTAAACTGTATGTCATGAATATGAAAAGGATGACTGAACGTGCTTGTACTTGTGAGTTGCCATATTTCAGTGTTGTCCAGCGGAACATGGTAATCAATAGTGTCGAGATCAAATAATTTGTGATTGATAATAAAAGTTGGTCCGGGACCCGGAGCAATGGCGGAATCTGAAATAGCAACCACTCTTGTAATCTGTGCTGATCCTGCACTGAACACATTATTTGTTGTGAGTGAAGAAGGGATCGCAGTTACAGGATTTGCAGTTTGAGCAGAAATATTCAAATGCAAAATATTAAAATCAATCGCACCCAATGCATTTCCAAATGGCGGAGCAAAATTGATTGGCTCATCTCCCGGAGTTCCCGGAGGCAAAGCTGAGTTGTATGCTTTCAAATCGACCGACTGTCCTTGTTGTCCGGAAAAGTTGACAAGTATTTCAATTCGTTCACCGACTGATAAAAAATATCGTGTCACTGCAACAGGAGCATTCAACAAACCACCATCAGAAGTAATCACATAGAACGTTCTGTTGTCACTGAATCCCAGATTATAGGAACGTTCAAGTGCTGCATCCAAAATTCTGAAACGAACAACCTGCGAAGGAACAGTGTACTGAGGCCGGATCGTTCCGTTCACCATCATGGAATCGCCATAAGGTGCATCTACCAATTGATTGTTCGCAGCAAATCTTCGGTCAGTCAATGCGAGTGGAATATCATCCGTTCCATAATTTCTTGGCAATGCAAGCGCGCTTTCAACGGGATCGCGGACAATGATCAATCCTCCCAAACCCTGCGTGATCTGATGAAGCGTTTCCATGTGCAAACGCGGATGGTACCAATACAATCCTGCATTGTTTGTAAC